>CALHPT010000105.1 GCA_938036405.1 uncultured Tannerella sp. | reverse complement strand
CGGTCAAGTTGGGCGGATACCTTTCCAAGACCGTCAGAAAAAACGGTCAGACTCCCTTGCCCGGCAGGGATCGGCAGAGGCTGTCGGATAAATATGTCGCACATCTGATGGGAGAGGGGGATGATCGCTATCTGTTTGGGCCAAATACATCGAGCGACGGACTTCCTATTTACTTGGGAGTCGGAAAATGGGTCAGGATGGACCAAGCATATTCCTTCTATCCTCTGGAAATTCAAAACAGCTTCTACTTTTGCCCGCGATTTCGGTGTAACCGAGTGGGGCAACCGCTTCCCGGTTAGTAAAAGGGAATCCGGTGAAAATCCGGAGCTGTACCCGTAGCCGTAGGTTCTACATCCTTGGCCATTTACACTCTTGCCACTGGCTCGTATGGGCTGGGAAGGCTGCCAACAAAAAGGAAGAACGAGCCGGAAAACCTGCCGACGTCAAAAATTCAATCTCCCCTCACTGTCTCGGGTGAAGACGAGGGATCAGATGTTAGTAAAATGTCTATCGGATCTATCAACATACGCGAGGTTACGGCTCTGTTGCTCTGTGCGATCGCTGTCGCTGTCAATGCGACCGCTCAGGAGCGCGACACAACCCTCGAACGTCGCATCGATGAGGTGACCGTCACCGCTACACCTACGCCACGACGACTGACGGCCACTGTCCCCGTACAAGTAGTCACGGGCGAGGTCATTCGTACCCTTGGATTGCAAAATATGGCCGATGCCGTGCGACGTTTTGCCGGCACTACGGTGCGTGACTATGGCGGAATCGGCGGCATGAAGACCGTCTCCGTGCGCAGCCTCGGCGCCCATCACACGGCTATCGGTTACGACCAAGTGGCGATGAGCAACACGCAAGCCGGACAGATCGATATCGGTCGTTTATCCCTCGACAACGTGGCCATGCTCACCCTCTCAGTCGGTCAGGAGGAGGATCTGCTGCAATCCGCCCGCATGTCTGCGTCAGCGGCTGTGCTCAGCATCCGCACCGAGGTGCCCCGACTTACATCCGAGCGCCGTTATAGTCTGCAAGCCCATCTTCGAGCCGGTTCCTTCGGCCTCATTAACCCTTACCTGCGCCTTGCCACACGGTTGCGAGCGCGTACGGTGCTCTCGCTTGACGCTAACTTACTCCGGGCAGACGGCGTCTATCCGTTTACGTTAGTCAATGGCATTGAGCGCACCCGAGAAAAACGATATAACTCAGACATTCGCTCTTGGCACTCCGAGGCCAACCTCTATCACACGACTGATCGCAGCGAGCTCAACGTCAAAGCCTACGCCTTCCGATCCGAACGTGGTTTGCCTGGCAGCGTCATCCTTTATCGGACAGGAAACAGTGAGCGGTTGTGGGATGAGAACTTCTTTGCCCAAGCTAATTATCGATGGAAGGCCAACGATCGATGGACTGTGCAAGCGCAAGGCAAATACAACTACTCCTGGAATAAATACGAGGACATCGATGTCAAATATGAGGGCGGCCGCCAGACGGATCTCAACACCCAAAACGAATATTATGCCTCCCTCGCGGCACTTTACCGTGCTACCGACGGCTTGACCTTCTCGCTGGCTGAGGACGGCGCCATCAATACGCTTAGCAATAACATCAACGAGAATCCCGAGCCACTTCGACTCTCTTCGCTCACGGCCCTGCGTGCGCGTTACCGCATCGGACCCCTGACGATGGCCGGAAGTGCCTTGGCTACGCTCATCACCGAGCGTGTGAAGCGTGGCGATCGCCCCGGAGACAGACACCGCATCACGCCCTCCCTCTCCCTGATCTATCGTCCCTCTTCTGACCTCGACGTGAACCTCCGCGCGCTTTACAAGAAGACCTTCCGCGTGCCGACGTTCAACGACCTCTATTATCTGCGCATTGGTAACACCGGACTAAGGCCTGAACTGGCCGACGAATACAACGTGGGCCTCACATGGAGCGCCAGGCCTGCCCGCGTGGCCGACCAAATCACGCTGACGATCGACGGATATTTCAATGAAGTGAAGGATAAGATCGTAGCGTTCCCCTCCACGTACGTCTGGAAGATGGTCAACTTCGGCCGAGTGCGTATCACCGGCCTCGACGCCTCATTCACGGCCGGTGTACCCCTTATCCGCGGCGTCTACATGAACCTCCAGGCAAATTATACCTATCAGCGCGCCATCGATGTGACTTCTTCCGAGTCAAAGACTTATCGCCACCAAATTCCCTACACTCCCCT
>CALHPT010000104.1 GCA_938036405.1 uncultured Tannerella sp. | reverse complement strand
CTTGCTGCTACAGTTCATGGCCGGCGTCGTCTTCATCATCAGCCTCAAGGAGCTTTCGCAGCGATCGCAGCTCCTTCGATGCGCCTTCCTCATCTCCCTGGCCTACATGTTGGGCTACATCGGCCTCTCGCTCTATCAAGACGGCGACTTCAACAAGATCGATTGGCGCATGGGGATCTATTTCGGCATCAACTTCGTGCTGCTCATGTTCTCCTACGTCCTCATTTATATGATGGAAAAGGCCTTCGGATACGTCTCGCCCATCACGCTCGTTGAGCTGTCGAACATCAACACCCCGCTGCTCAAAAAGCTCTCCGAGACCTGCCCCGGCACCTTCCAGCACTCCCTCCAAGTCTCCATCCTGGCCTCCGCCGCCAGCGCCAAGATCGGTGCCGACACACAGCTGGTCCGCACCGGAGCCCTCTATCACGACATCGGCAAGATGAAGAACCCGCCCTTCTTCACCGAGAACCAGATGAAGGGCATCAACCCCCACCGCGATCTGCCCTTCGAGCAGAGCGCGCAGATCATCATCAGCCACGTCACCGAGGGCATCAAAATGGCCGAAAAGGCAGGCCTGCCAGAGGCCATCGTCGACTTTATCCGCACGCACCACGGCGCCGGCAAGGCCAAGTATTTCTACAACTCCTACTGCAACGCCCACCCCGGCGAACCCGTCGACGACAAGCTCTTCTCCTACCCCGGCCCGAACCCCTTCACCCGCGAAACGGCGATCCTGATGATGGCCGACTCCGTCGAAGCGGCCTCGCGCAGCCTCAACGAATACACCGACGACACGATCCGCACCCTGGTCGATAAGATCATCGACGGGCAAATAGCCGACGGACTCATGCGCAACGCCCCGCTGACCTTCCGCGACATCGACAAGATCAAGACCACCTTCGTGGAAAAGCTCAAAACGATGTACCACACCCGCATCAGCTACCCCGACCTGAAGAAAAGCTGACGCCCCGAGACCATTTCCAACAAGAAAGGCCTGCCGCACCACTTGCGACAGGCCTTTCTTGGCAAAATAGCGTAACGCGTTTCGGCCGCTACGATTCACATGAGGCCGATAAGGATCTTTCGGGTTGCTGCGAGCGAGCTCTGTGGATAAGATGAAACATCTACCATCAGCCTGAGTGTACGGCCATGAGCTTGCATGGCTGTCACCGGCCATCGCTACGCGAGCCCCGGCGGTCGGCTCCGTACCGCACAAAAAGCCCCGCCGGACGAGGAGCGCTTGTTGCTTACTCTTCGTCCGGCGGGGCGGGGTATGGGGGGCTTGCGATCGTGGGACTAACCGCGCTCGGGCAGCTGATGCTTGAGGTAGAAGTAGCCTACGATGCCGGAGACGAGTGACCCGACAAAGATGCCCAGCTTGGCTTCGTTGAGGAGTTCGGCGCCGATGTCTGGCACGGCAGCAAAGGAGAGGTTGGCGATGAAGAGCGACACCGTGAAACCGATACCGCCCAGGATCGACACACCGAAGAGGGCGCTCTTCGTGATCTCCGGCGAGATCGATACGATGCGCGCCTTAGCCGCCAGATAGGAGAAGGTGAAGATGCCGATGGCTTTTCCGACGAACAGACCGAGGAAGATGGCCAACGGGATGCCAGCCAGGGCCGAAAGGTCGAAGCCGCCGAACTGTACGCCGGCGTTGACAAAGGCAAAGAGGGGCAGGATGAGGTAGTTGACCACCGGGTTGAGCCGCTCCACGAGTCTTTGCAGGGGGCTGACCGTCTTGGCGGCCAGGCTGTGGATGTTGGTGAGGACTAAGACTTGACCGGGGCTCAGCACGGTGGCGTTGCCGGTGTGTCGGGCCTGGGTGAAGTCGAGCGAGGCGAGGTTTTCGCGCATCTCGTCGGCGAAGGAGTCGAGCTTCACAACGGGGCGCGCGGGCACGGTGAAGGCGACGAGTACGCCGGCTATGGTCGGGTGAATGCCGGCCTGGGTGAAGAGGTACCAAACGATGAAAAATCCGATGTAATAGAAGACCGGATTCTGGATATTCAGACGACCACAGAGGGCGAGGATCACCAGGACGCCGGCGGCGATCAGCAGCGGGGTGACAGCGATGTGCCCGCTATAAAAGAGGGCGATGACGATGATGCCACCGATGTCGTCGACCACGGCCAGGGCCGTCAGGAAGACGCGTAGGCTGAGCGGGACGCGGTTGCCGAGGGCGCCGAGGGCGGCCAGGGCGAAGGCGATGTCGGTGGCCATCGGTATGGCGGCGCCATGTGCCTGGGGGCCGCTGTGGCAGACGGCCAGGTAGACGGCCACGGGCACGATCATGCCGCCGCAGGCCGCTATGACGGGCAGTAGCGCCTTACGGGCGGAGCTAAGTTCGCCTACGAGCAGCTCCTGCTTGATCTCCATGCCCACGACGAAGAAGAAGATGGCCATGAAAGCGTCGTTGACAAAGCCGATGAGCGTCATGGGTTCACCGTGATGGGGGAAGAAGATGAAGTGGTCGAAACGGAGGTCGACGGGATACTCCAAGAAGCTCGTGTAAGCACCTACCAACGGGGAGTTGGCCAGCACAACGGCTGCGATAGTGGTCAGGAACAGCAGCAAACTGGCGTTGGGCTTCTGCGTCACGAAGCGGCTGAGGGATCGAATCTTGGTGATCATGAGTAATGTTGTAGTGAGGTTTGAGGATAAATTAATGTAAGCCTAAATCTTTGCAGCAAAGATAGGGGCATCCCTATGATTTGGCCTCATTTTTTTGCAGTTGGGGCGCTTGAGAAGGCCTATTGGTGTTGAAATTTTGCTTTTGGAGGGCGCTTTTGTCGCGGACGCCGTCGCTGGAATGCGCTTGGGGAGTGGATTTGGCGCCATCGCCCCTGTTGGAATGTCCGGCGGGGGCCGATGGCCGTCGGGCGCCCTCGATGTGCGCCTCTTGGGGGAGGCGTGAGCGGCAGAAGCTCGGTTTGGAGTGTCCGGCGGGGGATGCTGGGCGGAGGGAGCTGGCGGCGGAAAGTACGGCGAAGGGTCGCTTCGGATCGTCGCTTGGATTGGAGGGATAAACGGGGAGTGACCCGTCGATCACACTCCTGTTGAGGTGCTCAATGGGGTGTAATCACAAAATCACACCCTCGTTGAGGTGCTCAATGAGGTGTAATCGAAGAATCACACTCCCGTTGAGGTGCTCAATGAGGTGTAATTGGGAAAAAGAGTCCCCAAAATGTTTTCCAACAGCAGCGCCTGACGGCTGGTGGTCACCAAATTGTTTTCTGGAGAGAGCGACCGGCCGAATAGAGTCC
>CALHPT010000103.1 GCA_938036405.1 uncultured Tannerella sp. | reverse complement strand
AAAAAGCCGTAAAGACAATAAGCCCGCGAATCCGATTCTGACACTCGCGGGCTTCTCTCTTTTGCACTCGATAATGCAGTTTGCCTTCTGCTATCTCTTCTCGAACTTGGCCGAGTAGCTGCCGATGCGCAGCATATAGACGCCCACGGGCAGTGAGGCAATGTCGATGCACAGCTTCTCGCTATCCACCGTCCGAGCCGATACCCGACGACCACGCATATCATATACCGCTGCCTGCTCGCCCACCCATGCGGACAGGGCTTCCACATGCAGCTCCGTCGTGGCAGGGTTGGGATACACTTTCATCCTATGCTGTAGGATGTCTTGCGTGCCCGAACCCAATGAAATACGAGAATAGATAAAAAAATTGGCATCCATCGAACGAGCCGGAATATCAGAAAGCGGGACAAAAGGCATCGGAGCAGCACCGGGAAGATAGCTCCCGACCAGATCGCCCTTGCCTTTCATCGCAGGGCCGTCATCCAGTCCGAAACCTACGGCATGCCCCTCTTGCGTCTCCACGCGGCAGCCGATATAGAGAGCTTTCCCGGCAGGAATCACAAAGGGCGTTTCCAGTTCGGCAAGGTACATCGGCTCATCGTAATAGTCTTCCTCGCCGTCCACTCCATGGCCATAGCTCAAATCCTCCTTGTGGATCGTGGGCAGAGCCTGCTCGTACAGGACTTCTGTCTGTTCCTTATTGCCCCATATACAGATGTAGAACTTGCTGGCTGCCACCTGCTCATAGTTCTTCTCATCTGCCGTAGGGTGGAAGTCTATTCTATTGATCGTATAGCCCACATAAGGCAGCAGATCCTGCACATCGAAGAAAGAAGCGCAGGCCATGGTCATTCCATTAAAAGGAGTCAAAAAAGAATTATAAATAAGTAAAATGCCCTCATCGCCTTCCGGTTCTTCCGGCAACGCCCACGTAAGGATGTGTTCGTCTTTAGACTTGTCATTTCCTTTGGGAACTTGGGCGAATGCCATCGAGCCAAACACGAGAATGCTCGCAAGGAGCATAAGAAATCTTTGGTTTTTCATTTTCATCGAAATTATTTTTTGTTGCATTTGCAGATATTTCTTTTGATTCATGCGCTGCAAAGGTAGCAGCAATAAGAAGAAAAGCGAATAAATTCAGTATAAACGAATTGAAGCCGAACAGGAGGAATAGACAACGGCCGAATCTTCGGATTTCTTCGCTTTCCCGATATTGGAAGTATCCGTACCTTCGTGCTCGGCTGTGGCGACAGCCCATGCAGCGAATTAAGAAACGATTGTAGGCTGTTTCTTGCTCCCTGCACGATGCAGGAAGCCGTTGTCACGTGACAATCACTCCGTGCATGATGCAGGAAGCCGTTGTCACGTGACAATCACGTCCTGCACGATGCAGGAAACGATTGTCAGCCGACAATCGTTTCGCGCACGGCTGTTTTGACCTTTCGTCGCCTGACAATGCTTATATAAAAGCTGTTTCAGGGGGCAGTGTCACTTGACACTGCTACCAATAACAGATTAATAATCAATCAAATACAACAAAAAAAAGAAACACAAATGACTGTAGAAAATTTGCGTCTGCAGCGGCTCCAAAATTTGGAGCACTACCGTTTTGCCAAGAATGTGCTGACGCTCTGTCGCACGGCAAATATCGCTAAACTGAATCCCAAACTGCCCGAGCTGGAAAAGGCTATCGAAATGGAGGATTTGGCTCTGAATCCGCCCGTCGCGAACGAGCTGACGCCTCAGGTCATAGCCCTCGACGAGGAACGCGACAGAGCCTATCAGGCGCTGATGTCGCGCGTGCGTTCGTATGCTTTCGACGAGGACAGCCAGCTGCGCAACGCGGCAGCCAGAATCGAAGACGTGGCCGCTCGCTACGGCAACGTGATCCGAATGAACTATGACAAGGAGACGGCCGCGATAGAGAATTTCCTCACCGATCTCAAGGGCGAGAACATTCGCCCCCTCGTAACGAAACTCGGCGTGACGGCACTCGTTGACAGACTGGAAAAGAACAATAAGGCCTTCGCCGACTTCTTCCTCCGCCGTCTGAGCACCGACCAACGAGGCAAATATGACGTGAAGGCACTCCGTGCCGAGACCGACCGCACATTGGTAGCCGTGGTGCGCCGCATGGACTCCATCGACGACATGGAGCCGAGCCCGGAGATCCGTGCGCTCATCGAGCTCTACAACCGACTCGTGGCCAATCGCCGCGCCCTCTTGGCTCGTCGCGCCACCTACGGAGAAGCAGCCGTGGAGAAGCGTCGTGCCGAGATCGCCGAGATGCTCCGCCCCCTGCTCGCCCGGATCGTGGAGGAGAAGAAGACGGCCGTCTTTGCCGGTCGCACCCTCGGCACGGGCAAGAACCGCCACTATCTCATCACATTCGTAGCTGAGAACGGCGACGAGGAGGATCGCTGGTACCGCATCGACGGGGAGCGTCTCGTCTATGTGCCCGAAGACGAACTCCCCAAGCCGAAGAAAAAGAAGAAACCCGCAAGCAGCACAGGCACCCCATCCGAGCCTCCCGTCCTGCCGAATCCATCGCAAGAAGGAGGCAGCAGTAGCGGCGGTGGCGAGCAAGGCTCTACCGGCGGCGGACTCTGATCCGCACTCCCCCGTGCCGTCCTGTCGGCCGCAGCAGCACAGGCAACCGAGTATAAAAGACAAAGGGGCTGTGACCAAATTCATTTTTGGCGCAGCCCCTTTCAGGTATGTAAGAATCTAATATTACGGGAGAATGTATCCTGTAAGAGCAGTCACGATGCCGTTTTCCTCATATACAGTAATCCGGTAGGCATCTTCCAGCAGATCGGGATGTCTCAGAACCCATGCTCCTTTTATGGGCTGGGGTTTTGGCTTGGCTCTGTAAATTTTCCCAAGGGATCTGGTTTTTAGCTCTCAATGGGCCAGATCCCCCCTCAAGTGCAATTCGAGAGAGGATAAAAGGGATAATCCGTGAACGCTCTGCGGGCTATCGGTAACGTACGGTCATGAACAGGTGTGTACGCGCCTGTCCGCGGATCAGTTCGCCGGCGGATCCGATCGTGTCGGTATCGCGCCGAAGGAGGTGGTCGGTGCGGCTTTCGATCTCCACATGGGGCAGGGGGGCAATACGCACGAAGACGCCCAGACGGACTCCTCTGCCATAGAAAAAAGCTGACGAATAGTGGTGACGCGGATTGTGCACCGCTTCATAGAGCCGGTCGGCAAAGGAATCCGTATCGAATGCCACGGCATCCACACTGCATACGCGGAGCAATTTCCCTCCGCTATAATCGGCACGCAAGGCAAAGCTCTTGCCTCCCGTAGGAGCCTGCCATGTCTGCAGCTCTCTATCGAAGCTATTGCTCCGACTCCACTGCAACGAAGCCATCAGCTGCCACCGCTCGTCGAAAGCGTATCGCCCTCTCAGCCTGACGGCAAGGCTGCGCCGATAGCGTTTGTCGGCGGTGCCTCGGATCCGGCAGCTCCACGAAAGGGCAGACAGGCTCTTCTCTCCTTCAAACATCCAGTACAAGGCTTCCGTTTTCTCTTTCCGACCGAAGCGTGGGACGAAACTGCCGTAGTAGTCCGCAAAGGCTCTGACCGTCCAGGCCGAAGGCAGCTCCCAAGCGGCTCTCCCCATCACCCCCCACTCATTGCCCGGGCGGCTGTAACGGGCAAAAGCTCCCCGGTAATACGACCAATAGTCGGCAGGGATATAGCGACCGACGAGCATATAGCTGCCACCGACGGGGTGCGTATAGCGCAACCCATTGATCGTCCCCACGGCACCGTTGGCGGCTCCGGCAAATTCGCCGAACAGCTCGGCTTCGCCCTGACCGAAGAGATAGGAGTAGTCGGCTGAGACAAGGGAGAAACGCTCCAGATCGGTCAGAGAGGCAATGCCCTGGGTGCCGACCGCTCGCAACAGGCGCAATCCGCCCCAGTGCAGATGCAGGAGATTGAAAGTCAGACGGAGTCGATCGTCCGTATAGCTGACGGAAGTGCCTGCGGTGGTCATCGTGGCAGCGTTTCGCCGCGCGATCTCGGCATCCGTACGATGCAGCCCGGTGTGGTAAATGGCTTTGATGGCACCGTCTTCGGTGACGGTGGCGTCGATCCCCTTGCGCGAATAAAATGCCGTCAGGGCCCATCGTCCTTGTGCAAGAGCGGTAGCAGCCCCGCGCATGAAGTTGTCCTCGGCATAGGTAAACGCACGTCGCAGCGTGGTCCCGCCACGAGGATAGGCGTAGGCCATTCCCATGAAAGAGGCCTGATTGACGAGCAGGCCGTATCCCATCCCTATTCGATAGTCCCCGAGTGCCACGGCTCGCACAGCCCCCTTCCCTTCCATGAAGAAATGGGCGGAATAGCTGTCGAAGCCCTTTCGCCGCTTGTCGAAGGCCGGTTCTCCCCGGTCTTTGGACGCAGTAAGGCCTAAGGAAAAACGATTGCCCATAGCGTAGCTCCAGCGCAAGCCGCCACCCCACGGATCGCCCCGATACGGATGCCGGCTATCCGGACGGTAGCCCTCCTGCCGCTGGAGGATGGCATCGGTATGCACCGACACATCGTGACGGGCATAAGACAAGATCTCGCGAAAAGAGCCGACCGCCGGCTCGCTCCGCTTCTGCACCGTCAGCATCGGCCACAAGAGCAGACAGGTGCGTCTGTCCCAGCCGGCAATCTCACTCAGCACCCAAATGCTGTCGAACCCCTCGGGATGAGCATGTAACGGCGGATCTGAAACTCATTGAGAAAGGGGAATTGCTCCAAGTCCTCCCGGGTAAGGGTATTGATATCCAGCGGATGCTGCTTCTGCACCATCCACCGTTCCAGAAATTCGGCTCCCTCGTCCTCCCCGATTGCACCTGATTCTATCTGCTCTGCTATGTATTCATCCCATTCGGGCACCACCGTCTGCCCGGCGAGAGGCAAGGAG
>CALHPT010000102.1 GCA_938036405.1 uncultured Tannerella sp. | reverse complement strand
TCCGAAAGTACTCTGCGCGTTGTATGGGTCTCTCGGAACTTTCCGAAAGTACTCTGCAGGTTGTATGAGTCTCTCGGAACTTTCCGAAAGTACTCTGCACGTTGTATGGGTCTATCGGAACTTTCCGAAAGTACTCTGCGCGTTGTATGGGTCTCTCGGAACTTTCCGAAAGTACTCTACACGTTGTATAGGTCTCTCGGAACTTTCCGAAAGCATGGGTGAAAACGCAAAATGCCCAGAAACAGAAAGAGTGGCTTTGTCCGATTTCCGCTTGAGGGTTGCGCGGAAAAAAGATGCGGCTGCGACGAATGCGTTGGCTATTTCGCAGAGAAAAAATGAGATCGCGGCAAACGTGTTGGCCGTTTTGCGGAGGAGAAATGAGGCCGCTACACTCGGATTGACCGCATCACGGGCCGTTTTTGAGGCCACGAAATATTCGGAGACCGCAGGTAGCACTTATGCGGCTTTTTTTACATTTGCCCCCGAGTTGGTGATTCGATGCTCAACAGTCTAGACTGTCGAACTGAAAAGGGAACCCGGTGAAAGTCCGGGACTGCGTCCTCAGCTGTAAGTTCTTTAGAAAAGCGACCCCGCTCTGCAAGCGTCACTTTTTCGCACAACGTGAAAAGGGAAGGCCCCGCGGGATCGGGAACAAGTCAGAAGACCTGCCAACTCCGGTTTTGATTTCCTGTTTGAGGAACGGTGAGCAGGGAAATTTGACATAGTTTTTCAGCATACAGATAAGCCGGCGAGCGAGAGCTGCCGGAAAAACAGGACGCAAGCGCTTCCCCGCTCAATTCGTGAAGTGGAAAGACGGATCGGAGCGCCGGCGTCGTGTAAAAAGAAGAAAAAGTCGAACGGGAAGATCGAGCCGCGCGCTCGCCCGTCGTCCGAGGATGTCTTACGTGTGGCCCCTGCCGTCTCTACGCGGAGTGGGAGGGAGTCGATAGAGTGGCATGCGGGCGGCACATCGGCCGTGAGGGTCGGGAGAGCGCGTGTAGCCAGTCGGTGTACCGGGTACTTGCTGTTTCTGCCCTTTTCTGCACGCCACCTGCGACATGATTGAGGATTAGAACTTACCGACTCGCTTCGGGATGAATCGAGCGGCGAGAGCGGCCGTGGTATAAATTAGATACAAGGGTGTGGACGCCTTCGGGTAGCTCGATCTTATCCCACGACTTTTTTAACGATACACAAGCACAACAACAACCATTGAAAGATACGTATGGATAGAAATGAAATTTTCTCCACACGGACGGTGACGGTTGAAGAGGCCGTACAGGTGATACGTAACGGCGATCGCGTGGTCTTCTCGCAGGGCGCGGGGATACCTCAGGTCGTGCCGGAAGAGCTCCTGAAGCGTCGTGAGGAGTATGCTGATGTTGAGATTTTTCACATGCTGCGCCCGGGAATGATCGGCTATGTGTCGGCGGGAATGGAGCGGCATTTTAGGCATTGCGCCGCCTTTGTGAGTGCTGGCGCACGCGAGGCTGTAGCCGCGAACAGAGCGGACTATATGCCGTGTTTTTTCTTCGAGGTACCGCATTTCTTCCGCAGCGGTTTGCTGCCGGTGGATGTGGCAGTGGTACAAGTTTCTCTGCCTGATGCGGAGGGCTATTGCAGCTTCGGTCCGGCGTGCGATTATGTGCCGGCAGCGTGTGAGGCGGCGCGTGTGGTGATTGCGGAGATGAACGATCAGATGCCGCGCATTGGCGCGAAGAATACGATCCACGTCTCGAAGTTGAACTACGTCGTGCCTTGTTCGCGTCCGTTGCCCGAGTCGCCTCCAGCGCCCACGGGCGAGGTGGAGGAAGCCATCGGGCGCTTCTGCGCACAGCTGGTGGACGACGGCTCCACGTTGCAGTTGGGCATCGGTGCCATTCCGGACGCCGTGCTGCGCAGCCTGACGGATAAGAACGATCTAGGCTTGCACACGGAGCTGCTTGCTGATGGGGTGATTGACCTGATCGAGCGAGGCGTGATCAATGGCCGTCGCAAGACGCTACACCGAGGCGAGCATGTGGCCACGTTCCTCCTTGGTACCAATCGGCTGTATGAGTTCGCCGCGGCGTGTCCTGAGGTCGCGCTCTACCCGGTGGATCATGTGAATCATCCGTTTGTGATCATGAAAAACGAGCGGATGGTGAGCATCAATTCTTGTCTCGAGGTGGATTTGATGGGGCAGGTGAACTCTGAGACGATCGGTCTGAGGCAGTTCAGCGGTGCGGGTGGCCAGGTGGATTACGTGCGTGGCGCGTCGTTATCGCCCGGCGGTAAGTCGATCATGGCTATGCCCTCGACGGCGGTGCACGGGGCGGTGTCTCGGATCGTTCCGTTCTTGTCTCATGGCGCGGCGGTCACGACGTCGCGCAACGATGTGGATTACGTTGTGACGGAGTACGGCATTGCGCACTTGAAGGCGAAAACGTTGCGCGAGCGTGCCCGCAGTCTGATTGCCATTGCGCACCCGTCGTTTCGCGAAGCGTTGATGGAGGAGTTTGTCAGAAGATTCCGTTGATCCCTTCCGCGCAGAATGTGTGCGAAGGGAAGAGAGAGGTGCCTAAAAAGAGAAAGGAGTTGTCCCGCCTGATGCGGTGGGACAACTCCTTTCTGTCATTAGCTATGGTTTTTGTTTTCACTACATGGTTTCCGGTCACGATCCGGATCACTTCGCGGGGGCTAAGATCGACGCCGATGATCACGCCCTTGTCGTCAATCAAAAAGTTCCTCAGTCCTTTTTCCAATCCGTACATTTTGTACAGTGGTGAGGCTTTTCCTTGTTGATCGTTCCATTGATTCGTTCTCTCTAGGCCGTCCGCCTTCAGTGTGCCCTCGAATACGGACTTTCTTTCGTCCATCGAAATTGAATGCACTGCCAGGAGCGAAGAATCCAGCTCTTTTACGCTGTTCCGGAGTTGAATGTTGCGAATTCGGGATTCGGCATCATAGGCCGCCCAAAAGTTCACCAACGTGTACTGTCCGGCATGTTCTCGGAAGTCGATCGCGCGGCCTCCGAACTCCGGAAGGATAATGGCCGGGGCGTAGTCCCCGATCTGAAATCCTTCAGAAATACCTGCCCTTTCGGTTCCGACGGATAGGAATAGCGTCGCAACCACTCCAGACAGGATACTTGCTTTGATCTTCATACTTTTCGTTTATGAATTAGACTCGAACCGGGTCCGCATCACTTGTAGGGTGTCGGCCGTTAACGCCTCCGTCTCTCTCTACGCACAAAGGGGGATCACTGCGTTTGTGACGGGGCCTTCCGAAACGGTCAAGGCTGCTTTCCCGATCCTCCCGATTTTCGGGAGTAGAAACAAAAACGGCCTTCGCCAAGGCCGTCATTTGTTCCGATTCGGCGGCAAATGTAAAGTAAAATAA
>CALHPT010000101.1 GCA_938036405.1 uncultured Tannerella sp. | reverse complement strand
GGACTGTATGAAGCAAAATCGGAATTCATTTTGGGCTTTCAATGTATATATGAAGCAAAATCGGAGTTCATTTTTGGCTTCATATGGTGTTGAAAGTCGAAATCGGAATTCATTTTTGGCTTCAAACACACTTGGAAATCAAAATCGGAGTTCCGATTTTGCTTCAAACGCACTTGGAAGTCGAAATCGGAGTTCCGATTTTGCTTCATAGGGTACATGGAAATGGAAATCGGAATTCGTTTTTCGCTTCAAACGCACCTGGAAGTCGAAATCGGAGTTCCGATTTTGATTCATAGGGTACCTGGAGATGGAAATCGGAATTCGTTTTTGGCTTCATGGAGTGTATAGGATAGTCAATCGGGATCCCGATTTTGATTCATAGGGTCTGTGGGATAGCAGATCGCAATTCGTTTTTCATATCCCAGACACTTTGGGAATACAAATCGAGATTCATTTTGGCGTTCGCTGAGGTGGAGTGAACACGTGCAGAGAGTTCTGCGGAGTATCCCTATTCGCCTCAGATTGCCGGGCGGAATGTCTTTGGGCATTCCCACGGTCCCCGAGATTGTCCCACAGAACTCCGCTCGGCAACTGTCTCGCCTCACTGACTACGCACATAGACACAAAAAAGCCGGGCACACGGAGAGATGATTCTCCGCATGCCCGGCGATGATTAACTAAGTGCTACAGGTGATACGTCTCTGCTAACGGTATTCCTGCCAGCTCTTGATGGGGATATCCTTCTGGCCCAAGTTGCAGACAGCCCGAATGAAAGCGCCTGCCAGTCGGGCATTTGTGATCAGCGGTATGTTGTGATCGATGGCTGCCCTCCGGATCTTATATCCGTTAGTCAATTCACGTCGGCTTTGGTTCTTGGGAATGTTGATGACTAAGTCGAAGGCATGGCGACTGAACATATCAAGTATGTTCAGTCCTCCGTCGCGCTCATCGGGCCAGCACACAGTTGTCACTTCCACTCCGTTGTCGCGCAGGAAAGCCGCAGTGCCTTGCGTGGCGTAAATCGTATAGCCTCGCTCTTCGAGCATCCGACAGGGTTCCAGCAAGTCCACTTTGCTTTTAGCTCCTCCCGAAGAAACCATGATGCTACGCGTGGGTATGGTGTTACCCACAGCGACCATTGCGGCGAGAAGTGCCTCGTCAAAGTCATCGCCAATACAACCTACTTCACCCGTAGAGCTCATGTCTACACCCAGCACGGGGTCTGCATTTGACAAACGTCCGAATGAGAACTGTGAGGCTTTGACACCGATCCAGTCAATGTCAAACTCCGTCTTGTTGGGCGGCGTAAACGGTGCGTCGAGCATGATGCGCGTGGCGGTATCGATAAAGTTTTGCCGCAGCACTTTGCTGACAAACGGGAAACTGCGTGAGGCTCGCAGATTGCATTCTATCACCTTCACGTCATTGTTCTTCGCCAAGTACTGTATGTTGAAGGGGCCGCTGATGTTAAGCTCTCGGGCGATCTTGCGGCTAATCTTCTTGATCCGGCGAACGGTCTCGAAGTATAGTTTCTGCGGTGGGAAAACCAGGGTGGCATCACCCGAATGAATGCCCGCGTATTCAATGTGTTCCGAGATAGCGTACTCGACGATCTCGCCGTGACGCGCTACGACATCGAACTCAATCTCCTTCACGTCTTGCAGGAACTCCGACACGACGACGGGATACTCCTTCGATACGCGCGCGGCTACGCCGAGGAATTCGATAAGCTGATCTTTGTTGTAGCACACATTCATGGCGGCTCCACTTAGCACGTAGGAGGGCCGAATGAGAACCGGGAAGCCTACGCGATGGATGAAATCATCAATCTCGTCCATGCTCGTGAGCTCCGCCCAACGCGGTTGGTCAATCCCGAGGGTATCGAGCATGGCGGAGAACTTGTGGCGGTTCTCTGCGCGGTCAATCGATACGGGCGATGTTCCGAGAATCGGAACTTGCCTCCGATAGAGCTTCATGGCCAGGTTATTCGGAATCTGTCCGCCGACGGAGACGATGACACCGCGTGGTTGCTCCAAGTCGACAATGTCGAGAACCCGCTCCAGCGAGAGCTCGTCAAAATAGAGCCGGTCGCAGATGTCGTAGTCTGTGGAGACTGTCTCCGGATTGTAGTTGATCATAATGGATTTGTACCCCAGAGTGCGTGCGGTGCGCACGGCGTTAACCGAACACCAGTCGAACTCAACGGACGATCCAATGCGGTAGGCTCCCGAACCGAGGACGATAACGCTCTTCTCATTCTTATAGTAAGGAATGTCGTGCTCGTCTCCCGTAGCGGAATCGTTGGGGGTAGCCCCGTAGGTTAGGTAGAGGTAGTTCGTGAGTTCTGCGCGGTCGGATGCGACGGTGTCGATACGGCGCACCGCAGGTAGGATGCCAAGTCGCTTGCGGAGGGCTCTCACGCGTAGATTCTCGCGCTCCATGTTGTCTTCGGGCTGACCCGTATAGCGAGCTATCTGGAAGTCGGAGAATCCGAGTCGCTTGGCTTCGCGGAGCACGTCGGCCGGAAGGTCCTCGATCTTTGAATACTGTCCGAGTACATGAGTGTAATCGACAATGTTCTTCAGTCGTTCTAGGAACCACGGGTTGATCTTCGTTAGCTCATGGATGCGTTCAATCGTATATCCTTTTTCCATGGCCTGAGCCACAGCGAATATGCGTAGGTCGGTGGGGTTCTCCAGCTCGCTATCCAGGTCTTCGAATTCTAAGTTGTTATTGCCGACAAATCCATGCATACCCTGCCCAATCATTCGCAGTCCCTTCTGCATAATTTCCTCGAAGGATCGGCCGATAGACATGATTTCACCAACAGACTTCATGCTGGATCCGATGCGACGGCTCACACCGGCAAACTTCGTAAGGTCCCAGCGAGGAATCTTAGCGATAAGATAGTCCACTTGAGGGGCGACAGCTGCCGATCCGGGCGCTCCCGGCTCACCGATCTCATTGAGCGCATAGCCGATAGCCAGCTTGGCGGCAACGTAAGCCAGTGGATAGCCGCTGGCCTTGGATGCAAGGGCCGATGAACGGCTCAGGCGGGCATTGACCTCAATGATGCGATAGTCGCCAGTGTCGGAGTTGTATGCGTATTGGATATTGCATTCGCCGACGATGTCCAAGTGGCGTACGGCACGGACAGATATTTCTTGTAGTCTGGTGATCTCGTCCTCACGCAGCGAACAAGTCGGGGCAACTACGATGCTCTCGCCGGTGTGTACGCCAAGCGGATCGACGTTTTCCATGCTGACCACGGTAAAACATAGATCCGTCCGGTCGCGGATCACCTCAAATTCGATTTCCTTCCAGCCCTTCAGCGACTCTTCCACAAGAATCTGCGGTGCGAAGGCAAAAGCACTTTCGGCAAGTGCCCGCAGCTCGCTTTCCGTCTTACAAATACCACTACCAAGTCCCCCCAACGCATAGGCTGAGCGTACCATGACGGGATAGCCAATGTGTTCGGCCGCAGCAATGGCATCGCTCATCGTTTCGACCGCGCGGCTGGCGGGCGTCTTGAGGTCCACTTCGCGTAGTTTGCGCACAAAGAGGTCGCGATCCTCGGTGTTCATGATGGCTTCTACTGAGGTGCCCAGTACCCGGACACCGTAACGCTCCAGTGTGCCCTCGTTGTAGAGTTTGATACCGCAGTTGAGAGCCGTTTGTCCTCCGAAGGCGAGCAGGATGCCATCCGGACGTTCCTTGGCAATGACTTGCTCGACAAAATAGGGAGTTACCGGGAGGAAGTATATGCTGTCTGCGACGCCTTCAGACGTTTGGATGGTGGCAATGTTCGGATTGATCAGCACGGATTTGATTCCGTCCTGTCGGAGAGCCTTCAGTGCTTGCGAGCCGGAGTAATCAAACTCGCCGGCTTGCCCAATTTTTAGCGCGCCGGAGCCAAGCATAAGGACTTTATGGATGTTATTCTTTGACATATAGGTGGAAATGTTTTGAAGCTATTTGAAGAAGAAGGAGATTAGGAGTAGGATGGCGATAGCGATGGATGCAATCAGCAACATTTTCTGATTCCGCTCAGTATCGTTGCGGAGCTTTTCGAGGGCGGCCTGTTGCGTGGCCGATTGTTCGTCCAGTTTACGCTCGATGGCAGAGAGCTGTGCGGAAAGATTCGAGGCCGTGAGCGCGTCGATGAGCTGCCGGATACGATCATTATAGTCGGCCAGCGTGTCGAGCGTATCTGCGATCTCTGATTGCTGCATTTCTATGGCGTCGGTCGATACGGTAGTCACTTCACTCAGCGCATGTTTGGCCAGTGAGGACACCTCGCCGATAGAGAGCTTCGCCTGCTCGTTCATTTCGCCCATCGTGCGTGTAGTAGCCTCGAGCGACTGTTGCAGGGCTGATTGTGTCTCCTGACGGAGTTGTTCCGTCGCCTGGAGAGAGGCTTCCTTAGCCTGACGAAGGGTCTCCTGCGTCTCTGCCTTTAGATCTGCGACCGCTTGAGTAGACGTCGCTGTTGCTTGGCGGAGGGTCTCTTGCGTTTCATCCTTCAGCTCTGCCACGGTTTGCCTGGCGATGGCCGTGGCTTGGCGGAGGGTCTCCTCTGTGCCCGACTTCAAGTCGGAGACAACTTGTGTCGCGGAGGAGGTGGCCAGACGGAGCGTCTCCTGAGTCTCCGATTTCAGGTCGGTGACCGACTGTGTGGAGGTGGCAAGGGCTTGTTGCAGGGAGAGCTCGGTATCGGACTTCAATAGAGCCGTTGCCTGTCGGGTTTGCTCTACTTCTGCGGCAAAGCGAGCCTTGCCATCGTTGATGGCGTCGGTCCACTCCGCCCGTGATTCCTCCAACTGTTCGGAGAAACGGCTAATCACCGCCTGTGTTTCCTCGCTGATCCTGTCGGCCAGCCGCTTCACATCGTCCGATAGCCGAGACGTAGCCTCGATGACCTCACGACTCCCGTTTGTGACCTGCGAAACTTGCAGGCGGGCCGCATCCAAGTTGGCTAAGTTCTCCCGCAGCTGCAAGAGGGCCACATTAATATCTTCTATCGTTTCCATCTATTCCAAATAAGTGTGTTGTAATTCTTTCGTATAAGTCAAATGCGTGCTCAGGATGTCTGCCGCATGGATCAGAAGGAGGCGCGACGCTGCCTTTTCCATACGCTTCTCGGTAGCATCGTCCGTCGCATCTGCCTCGTTGCGTACGAAACGATTATAGGCCTCAAACTGTTCGCGGAAGCGGGCATAATCTGGCATAAGGTAGTACAGCCCGACCATGCCCTCCTCATAACTCGTCGCCAGATCCTTGTCGAGCGTCGGGCGACCGTCTGTTCTGAGATAAAGTAGGCAAAAAGTGCCGAGGAGTAGCAGTACCGGATGCGAATGACCCGTGCGACGCAGTGTGCAGACGGACTCATATAGGGCATGGATGCGCCCTTTCGGCGAGCCGTTGGGGGATTCGTTGGCGAGGTGCAGGTAACGGAAAAGAATCTCGTCGCATGCTTGCGAGTCGTCAGAGAGATCCTGAGCGAGGCGCTGGGTAAGTGGGGAGTGAGATGCGGTGTCGGGGGTGATGCGCGCGATCCCTTCGCAGACGGAGTGCGTCAGTTGGGTGAGGCACTTATATAATGCACCCTCACGCTCGTCACGGAGTATGACGGCGGGCATTCCCGCGCGTGCAGCAGTTTCTTCCCGTTCGGCGCGCTTCCTCGTATAGTAACGGTTGTAGTAATCGTGGAGCCGTTTGTAAATCTGATCTGCTGAGGAGTCGCGAACCACGAGCAGGAAACGCTTTCGGACCTCGTCGCGTGCCACGCCATCAACTACGCCGAGGCATCCCATGCGATAGAGGATATGCACATAACGCGCTTCGGCGGCTCCATCGGGCACATTCTCCCCTCCCTCGCCGACGGTGGTCGGATAGGGCAAACCGACAAGGCGCGCTTTTTCAGCCGAGGGGGCTCCTGCGATCGGACCAATGTATTCCATCCCCATTTCGCGGATCATCTGCTCGATATCCTTGCTCTCTTCCGCCTCGGAGCGTGCTTCTAACTGTGCGGGAGCCACGGTTGCGGCGGCGGTGACGATACGTTCGCGGTCAGGAGTGAAAGAATCGGCGGGGAGGAGTGCTCTTTCGACATCGAAGAGGACGTCGAACGACGCTTCGTGGACGGTAGCTCCCAGTGTGACCGTTCCTTCCCGCGGCCGGGTGTACCGACGAAGAATTTTGTCCACGCAGAGATAATGGGCGTCAAAAAATGGACTCCATTCTGACACTCTTTCTGCGCCGTCGATGATCCCATAAGCAAAGTAGACCCCCGTTTCGTGCATGGAGAGGAAACGTTGTTGCAGGGAGGGCCTGGCGAGCTGTTCGGCGGAGATGGCCATAAAATGCAGCTCTGCCGCTTCCATGCGACGCTCACGCTGTTCACGTTCACCGTCCGTGATGGCTGCGTGGAGGCTCGTCCCGCAGTCTATATCTGCCAGCCGCGCCTCACTGATGAAGCGATCAGCCGATTTAGCATCCGGCGTCACGACGACGGACGCACCTGGCTGCAAAAGAAGAGCCGGCAGCGCCACGGCTGGGCCATGCGCCTCCGGAGGAAGTAGGGCCGCCACGCTTTCGCCGCGGAGCAACCTGTCGAGTACGGCCGCCTGCCCCGGCAGGAAGTCCTCCCGACGGGATAGGATGCCCATGATATAATGTATGGCCTCGGATGTTTCGGCGATAAGAGTGGTTCGCCCGATGGCGTCGCTACTTACCAGCGGGCGGTAAGCGATGCGCCCCGTGGTGAGCACCCTTCTCGGCTCGCGGACATGGTGGGCCGAGCGAACGATGAAGCAACAATCGTTGTGGCAGTTCGTATAGGTGTCGATGAGGGGGCGTTCAATGCCTGCGCGACGTAGCACGGAGATATCGATGATGAGATCGTACGTCTTAGCGCGGTGTTCCTCGGTCAGCTCAGCCGACGGCACCACGTCGGCATGCAGCGGCGAATCGACGAATTCGGGCGTACTGACCACATCGAGCGTTACTTCTGGAAATTTGAGCCCTTCCCACTCCGCACTCAGCGATGTCAATCGATCAAATAGCGACCGTAAGTCCGACAGAGCAGCCACCGCGCAGGGCACATCGCGCTCTACAACGAGCACCTCCCAATGCGGCGCCGCGGCGTCCAACCGCCCCGCCATAAGAGCCTCCAAAATGACCTTCTCTATGCGCGCTACACCGATGGGAGAGAGCGCATATTGGAGGGTGCGGACCCATTCGCGGTCGAATGGGCGATCGAAGACGCGGAAGGCCGTTCGCACATAGTCGCTCTCCAGATATCCGAAATGCATGTCGCTCAAATGGCCGTCGGAGAAGGTCTCGCAGGTCCAGTGCATAGCTGCCAGATCGTCGGAGCGCTGTTTGTCGATGCGGCGCTGGTCCATGGTGGTCTGAGCAGTGGGATCCTCGACCTCGATGACGAACCCATCGTGCCGTGCTTCCTTCTGATCCTTCGTCGGATAGGGAAACTCGAGCGAAAAATCTACATGCTGCGTGCAATACTCCCGCTGCCCGGTCAGGGAATAGACGTTCCGTTGCGGTTCGAAGAGCTGCCGGAAGGGTGGAGGGGCCACGCGCGTGATGTATTGGCGTTGCAGATCGTTTTCGAGTGCGTCCACGTTGTAGGTCGTCTCATCTGGCGTGAATCGAGGGTCGATCAGGTGTAGGGCCTCGAACAAATCAGACGAGTAAAGGTCTCGCGCGGTAAAAGTGATCCTTCCCTCATCGGTATAGCGCCGACGATTGCCGAGCGGGGCGAATGCCTCTTCGAGATGAGGCGAAGCTGCGGTGGGCAATCCGCGTGTAAGTAGGTTACTAAGCACGGCCAGCAGCGGGGGAAGCTCATCGTGCGCACAAGCAGCCGCGTCGTAGCCCGCGGAGACCTCAAAGTGCGATAGGGAATGGTAGAGGGCCGTCACCTTGGCGCGCTCCATCTCTTGCAGAGCCTCTCGGACGGTGTCGAGACGGAAGGCCGCATGCCATTGAACAGGCGAAAGCGCCGTGTTTAGCCCAAACGTCTCGGCCTGAAGCCGAAAAGCTTTGCAGGTCATGGCATACGGCTGACGTGCAGTGGGGTAATATGTCTCGTCTGTGAACAACTCCGGACTACTGAAGCATCGATAGAACGTTTCGAGCCGATCATTTCCATGTTTAAGCCTGTCCACGCAGAAAAAATAGTGCTCCCCGCGGATGATACGCCCAATCAGCTGCGCGAGTCGGCGTAAATCCACCTCGGGATGGCCCAGCACGTCAGTAAAGAAGTGAAAGGTGACCGGTTGACGGGCTTCTATGTCGAAGCGATCCACCTCGTTGATCGATTTATGGAGCGTCACGATGCGATCCGTGTCTCCCATGTATGGTTCGAGGTGCCAAATGGCGCGTTCCATGGCTTCCGCATCGGTATCAACGAGGAAAACCTGCCGGACACAGTTCTCCATGCCGTTACGGCGGATAAAATCGAAAAAGCAGACCGTATTGACGCCCTGACCACACTGCCAATCGACGACGTCGAAGGTTGTGCCTTGAAAGAGCTTCCGGGGCATGGTGCCGAGCACCCTGTCTACCTTGGCTTTTAGCCGCGGCCCGTCGTCGCAGAGGGCTCTGAGGAGCATTTGCTGCCGATCGACCGGCACCTCGGGGGCTGAATCATCGGTGGGAGAGGCAAGTCGGCCATCCGAGGGAGATGGAAGAAAAGAATGAGCGATGGCCGTGATTTTTTCAAAAGACGGATTGCGTAACCGACGCATATTTTCTCTGTAGGATAGCGTCATGGCAGGGTGGGATGAAGGGTTACTTCGATAAACATATCCGTAATCGTTTTACAGGCGACAAAACTAATCACCCGCCGGGACTTTTTGGAAGAGAGCGGACAGGATTTTTTCCACCCCGCCCCACCCCTCCTAAAAAGAGGCCTGCAACGCGTCGCCCGTAGGGCCTGCCTGGCCGAAGGATCAGGCCCGAAGCGCCGCCGGAGGCATATATATAATGTATGTATGCCGGGCGAATCATCTGGCCGTGGCCTTTGGAGGAGGTGTGATGTCCAAACCGCGGTGCGTTGGGGTGTTCCATGGTTGTGGCATGTACAAAACGCGGCGCGTTGGAGGCATGCCATTGGGTGGGAGCTCTAAAACACGCTGTGTTTAGGACATTCCATGCGCAAGGAGGTACAAACCGCGGCGCCGCACCGGACTCTTACTGCTTGGTATGGGTCGCTCATATGCGTGCGACCTATTGTTATGAAGATTCAGCGTATCATTACATACTTGGGTTCTGTACTACTTGTGGCCCTGTCCCAGATCAATGTATCATTCAGCCATACTTTCTGCTGAATATCCATTGTGGGGG
>CALHPT010000100.1 GCA_938036405.1 uncultured Tannerella sp. | reverse complement strand
GGGTACATGCTTCGGGGAATCTCTCCCTTTTCTGCATGTACCCGGCTTTTAGATTTTAGATTTTAGATTTTCGTTTTAGCTCTCCGGCCCCCTACCGTCTGCGACGGACGCTGCGGGTAGCTCCGGCCGACTTCTCCGCCTTCACCTTGGGAGCCTTGGGCGCCTTGGCTGCCTTCTCGGCCTTCGGCTTGGCGGTCGATTCCTTATCGGATGAGTCTGACTTCTTGACAGACGATCCGCGGCGGGCACTCTTCTTCGTCTTGCTCGTGGCGGCCACTTGCGCCGTGGTGTCCGGCTGGAACCAGAGGTTCTTGTTGAAGGCCTGCAGCTGATCCTCGATCTTCTGCTGCTCACGCGCCATCGAGTCGGGCGTCGGGCAGTAGGCCTGCAGCGGTACGTTGAGCAGGTTTTCGGTCTTGATGATCTTGCCGTCGAACATGCGGCGACGGAAGTAGTCGTCGATGGTGAACGTCTTGGCGTTGTTCATGTTCGAGGTCATGATGTACGTGTTCGAAACGTACGGCCGCACCTCTTCGTAGAGCACCCAGAACATCGGCGTGCGCTCCGTGCCCATGTCGCCCTCGTAGAAGATGATGGGGCTAATGGCCAGCGTTTTCACGTCGAAGACAGAGTTGTTTTGATCGAAATACCAGACCTCTTTGACGTAAAAGGCGCGCACTTCGCCAGAGGGCACATCGCTGTCGTTAATCACATAACGCGTGCGGCCGTCGCGCCCGGATGAGGTTTGAAACATGATCGAGAAGCGATCCAGGACAGACTTGAAATCGACCAAATGCGCGTCGTCGAAGGCCTCGTAACCGTCCAAATACTCGTAGGCCGGCAGCTTGCCATCGGCCACGAGTCGGAAGATGGTCGTGAAGAGGTTTTGCGTGCCATTGATCGGCGTGACGGGATAATAAAGCGGCGCGTTTTTGTCCTCCAGCATGTTCAGCTCGCGGTAGATGATGCGCATCCAGCGGGCGTTGCCCACCTCTTGCGTCAGCTGATCGTTGAGGTGCTGGGCGCGGACGGTAAGCTCGGGCAGATCGCCGTCGCTGTCATTTTGTCGGTTACGTTCGCTGCTACGCCCCATCTGTGGCGATCGGCGCGCGGGCCGTCCGCCGTCTTCCTGCGCCTGCATGGCGGGGGTGAGCATCATCCAAACGCCCGCGAGGAGCGCTAAAAAGCCAATCCGATTCATCTCTTCGTTTATCTGTTTATCTGTTTATGCGTTTATCTGTTTGAGCGACGTTGAAGCCTACTTCTACTCTCCTCATCATTGCACAATGACGTCAAAGACGATCGGCTCTTGCTCTACGCCCTCGGGCGTGACGGAGACGGACTTGATGTAGAACTGCTTGCCGCGTTGCAGGTTGCGGATGTAGTTCTTCTGCCGCTCGGTGAAGGAGCCGCCTTGCGACACCTCCATGAGCGAGTTGCCCATCGAGTCGGAGTAGGTGAGTGTGAACTGCTTCACGCGGCACTCGATGTCGAGGATGCCGTCGTCGATGGCCGATTGCAGGCCGACGGCGTCGAGCAGGGCGCGCTTGGAGATGCGTCCGCCGGTGAACTTACGCGTGGTGCCGTTGGCATCCTTATATAAGATGTAGGGCTGGGCCTTGGGCAGCTGGCGCACCTTGAAGGTGAAGTCGCCGATCTTGGCCGACACGCCGCCGATCTTGGCCGATACGGAGATCACCGCCTCGCGAGCGCCCATGTTAGGCACAGCGTAGCGCTTGCCGTTTTCGGTGCGGATCTGGCCGTTGGTCATCGTGGCCGTCACGTCGCCACTGGCCACGCCCGGCACGGCGATCTCGATCTCGTTCTCACGCACGCGGCCAGCGTAGAGCACACGCATCAGGGCCGATGCCACGGTGGCCGTCTTGGCCGATACGGAGTATTCGCTGCTGAAGTAATACGGATCCTTGCCGGGCACCTTGAGGTAGCCTTGTATGGGGAAGGTGCCGGTCGATCCGGTGCCGACGGTGTACGTGCCGTCGTAGCCGACCACCTCGCGCTCGCTTCCGCGCGGACCGATGAAGAGTTGCGGACGCTGCGTGGAGTCGATGGCCGAGAGGACGATGGCCGCTTCGTAGGGCGTGCCGCTCATGACAATCTGACTCTTGGGCACGACCTGCGCCACGATCTTATTCACGCGATAGTCGCCGACGTCCACACTGCGAGCAATGGAAGCAAGCGCTTCACCCTCGACATAGCGGATGTCGTTCTGATATTTGGTCAGTATGGTGACGGCCGACGCCACGGGCATGTTCTCAAAGAGCGCCGTCTCCCACGAGCGCAAATTGAGACCAGACTTACCGGGCACCTTCGTGTCGATCGCCCGCTCCAGCATGGCGCGTTTGTCGGGGTCGTTCACCATGCGGCTCATTGCCGCGCGATAATCCTCCAGCCGCTTCTTCAGTTTGGACGCCTCGCTTCCCATCGGCGAGAGCATGACCTCCGACGCGGCGTCAAGGTCTTCCTTGTGTTGTAGTTGGTCCACGTTCGCATCCTTTCCGTCGGCTTGGCGGATGATGCGGAGCTTGAGTTGCTGGATGTACTCGAAGAGTTCGTCTGACTGCTTCTTGACCTCCATGCCTTTCTTATACCACTCGCCAACCTTGGTCGGGTTCACCCGGTTCGCGGCCTCCAATTCCTCCAGCGTCTTGCGGTTGCGATCGGCGGCCGTAGCGGTGGATTCGCGTAGGCTCTTCTCCACCAGCTCGAACCCACTGAGCACCTCCGACGATGTATCGTTCATGGCCATCATGGCAATGAAAACGAGATACATCAGATTGATCATCTTCTGGCGCGGCGAATTGGGATTGTTTGATATTCCTGACATTATACTGTGGGTAGATCGGTCTCTGTTCGGTCGACTATTATCTCATCGGGGCTTGGTTGTAGGGCGGTTGCTGGGCGTAGCCTTGCTGCGGATAGCCGGCCGGTGCGCCCTGCGGATACATGGGGGGCTGTTGCGGGGGATACATGTTGGCACCCGGAGCTCCCATATTAATCGTCATGGCCTGCAAGAGTCGGCCGTAGACCTGATTCAGCTGCGAAAGCAATTGTGCCATACGCTCGTTCTCGTTGCGGAAGGCGGTGCTGTCCATCACGGAGTTGTTGTACATGTCGCGGATGCGACCCAATCCGTCGTTGATCTGTCGGATGGTGTCCATCTGCGCACGGAGACCGTCGAGGTGGGCGGAATAGAACTCGTTCATGCCCGAGAGGCTGCGGTTCAGCTGCTCCATCTGCTGCACATAGCCGACTGTTTGCTCCTCTGTGCCCTCGGTCGTCGTGGCCGCAGCGATGGAGCGATACGAATTGACGATCGTGTCAGAGACGTCGCTCAGCGATTGAGTCACAGTGCTAAAGCGTTCGAGGTTGGCCGATACGCCCGTGATCTGCTCGATATAGGTCTTTGTAGCCTCCGTCAGATCGGCCATATGAGCGATTTGTTCAGCGGCGTCGCCCAGCTTCTTAATGCTCTCGCTAAGGCTGCGCGTATCCTCCTCGGAAACGTTCAGCCCCATCGCCGCCATACCTATCTCAGCGCTATGAGCCGCGCGTGCGTTGCCTGTGAGCGTCACACCGCTACCCTGCAAACCCGACAAATTGCCAAGCACAATCGAGCTGCCACCCAGTCCCTGGCTATTGTCGCTACCACCAAGTCCTTGCAGCCCGGATAAGTCGCCGACGACAATCGATCCGCTGCCATTGCTCCCACCGTTACTGTTGAAGTCTGGCCGATCGAGCGGATTCTTGGATTTCAATACGGGGAAGACCTCTTCCCAATGATATTCGTTGGACGGCCGTTCGAAAGCTGAGACGAAGAACACGAGAGCCTCCGTAACCATCGCCACGGACAGGATGAGGCTGCCCAGCGGGTGGTGCAGAATCTTGAACAATGCGCCGATGATGACGATAGATGCACCCCAGCTGTAGACAAAGTTCAATGTCCGTTTGCCGTTTTCGGACGAGAGGAACATCTCCATCCGGTTCTTATATCTTCTATATTTTCCCATATCGCTGATTAATTATTGGAGGGGGATAAGTGTTTACTTCTTCTTTTTGCTTTTGTTGCTGTTGCTGTTGCCCTTGCCTTTGGCATTAGAGAATCCGACCTGTGTGCGTACGCAACGGAAACCGATGTAGGAGCGCGTCTCGTTCTGATACTCGAATGTGCGACGGTCGGAACGGATAAACTCGGCCACGTCCTTCCACGATCCACCGCGAACCACCTTCTTCTTCATCTCGTAGGGATCTTCTTTGGCAGCGTGATAGTGCAGATCGGGGTTGAGATCGCTCGTCTGACTAAGGCCCGATTCGGTGTAGACCGATGAGGTCCATTCGGCCACGTTGCCGGCCATGTCATAGAGTCCGAACTCGTTCGGGGCAAAGGTGGCCACGCGTGAAGTGATCAGGTGACCGTCCTCGGTGTAGTTGCCATCGCCCGGTTTGAAGTTGGCCATGAAGCAGCCTTTGGCATTCTGCAATTCGTTGGTCGACCAAGGGTATTTGTTCTCGCTCTTACCGGCACGGGCAGCGTATTCCCACTCGCCCTCGGTCGGCAGTCGAAAAGGTTCGATCACTGTGCCTGGCGGCAAGTTTGCCAACTTCTTATAGTTCTCTGTACGCCACACGCAGAAGGCCTCGGCCTGTTCCCACGATACACCCACGACGGGATAATCGTCGTAGCCAGGATGCGTGAAATACATCTTCAGGTACGGCTCATTGTGCGCATTCTTGAAATCGTTCACCCAGCTCGTTTCATCGGGATAGATATTGACGATGCGCGTATGGAGGAAATCGAAGGGACTGCTGAGGGGGCGTGTGATGGTCTGATTGACGGGGCGCCCTTCGGCGTCAAAGAAGGCCGTGTCTTTGGAGATCATCACCACCTCGTTCGGGTCGACTTGATAGTCCGTGTTGCGTTCGCGTTCGGCCGGATCGATGCGATTGCGACGCAGCGCGGCGGCGGTGTAGTCAAACCACTCGTATTTGTAGTTCATCTGTCGAGCGTCGAGACTGCGATCACCCGTCACGGGATGCGTGTAGTAGACACTTTCGATGGCGCGACGTTCGTCTTCGTTGGCACGTTTCCAAGGGATGGGGCGCGACCAGTCGAGGTGCGGTGTAACGGGGTCTCCGAACTTATCCTCTGTGATCATAAAGAGCTCGTTGCCGCCATAAGCAGGATCGGCCAGGCGGGTGCGGATGATGGAGTCGCGCACCCAGTAAACGAATTGACGATACTGGGCGTTGGTGATTTCCGTTTCGTCCATCCAAAAAGATTCGAACGAGACACCGCGCGTATCCGGCTCGAATCCCCACAAACTGTCTTTGTCGGAAGGTCCCATCTCAAAGGATCCGCGCTTGATGAGCACCATCCCGTAAGGATTCGGCTCGTTGAACGAAGCCATCTTGACGCCAACCAATTCGCCGCCGTCGCCGGAAAGCAATTTTCCGCACGAGGTCGTCAGCAACATGACGGCGACCGATATGAATGTTAATTTCTTCATCATCTTCCCGATTGTCTATTGTCTGTTCTTATCTTACAATATTCTGATACTCTTATGTCTGTTTCTTCCGCCTTTAGGTTTGTTCAGGTTCATCCGATACGTTGCCATGGCCTCATGACTGCCTGTACTTACCTTCGACAAAGCAGAAAACGGATATTCATAGGCATAACTCACACGAAATTTACCGATATTCGCTCCCAAATAAAGGATACCGTTCATCCGAATGCCTTG
>CALHPT010000099.1 GCA_938036405.1 uncultured Tannerella sp. | reverse complement strand
AAGCGGTATAAACGTCCTACCACTGTTGCAACTGGAAACAATACTTTTAGCAATATCGTTTTCAAAGAACTTCAATGGTATTTAAAAGCGCATAACCTCGAGACATTTAATGGCAATTGGTACCAAACGAAAACGTATAATTACCAAAATCAGCTGGTCGGAGGCTGTGGCCACGTGGGAACACTTCAATTGACACTGTATCAAATCGGCAACTGGCAGATAAATACGTTGGCTGGTGTCAATAAGTTGGATGAAGCTGTTCAATTATTGAAAGGAGCCCGGGTATGTGTGACAGGAAACGTAGACGATCAGACGGGAAATCTTGGGAAGACGCCGGAGATAACCGATGCTGCAACGAATCAATCTGACGCTGTTATCGTTGTTCCATTTTGGAATCGCTTTACGCTACGCACATATGGGTTCTTTAAGGCCAATATGGTCCGTTTGAATAAGGACTCTGTAGATACAAGGAATGTACTTTATGGCCAAGCCCATTTCCCGATTGCTAACCACGATAACATTCTGCTGAAGTCGACTACAGGCGATTTCCAAGACTTTGCCGACCTACCAAGTATGGTCGATTATCCGAACTATACTATTCCGTTCCATAACTACAGCGCCGTTACGGCTACTCAAAAGCCGTATAACCGCACCGAAGGCGCCGTATTTGGTGTGCATGGAGACTATTTGTTTGCCCCCACTATGGCAGAGATCCATACGGATACTGTACCGGCAGCAACAACCTCTCCTACATTGGCTGATTTCAAGAATCATAATATGGGTGTAATCGAAGTCGGTCCCCGTACTGCCAACAAGAGCCATTTCCATGTCTATGGTAAGGGTATGCTGAAGAACTTTGAGAGCTGCAATGGTCCTTCTGCCAACTTCGCTATGCAGTTCGGAGATCAAAGAGGAACGATCCACTACGGCGGTACACCGGTGTTCAAGATCAATACTAACGACACGCTATATATTGTCAACTTTGGTAATAACGGAACGAATACTTGTGAGGCTAAGTTGCAATTTCACACTACTTCAGTAGACTCTATTGCTGAAGCATTTGGGCATGGTGCTACCGGTCTTGGAGCTTTGCAGATTCAGGCGCTGAACAACGTAGAGTTTAATGCTGATGGTACGTGGGATGCTGCTGCTGGAAACAAGAACAACATCTACGTTCTTTCTGATGCTGGTAATATCGTAGCGCAAAAGCTGACGATCAAGAACGACAATTCGGGTACAGATCCGGCGCATGGTCTGATCAACTTTATGACGGCTGGCCGGACGGATATTAGTGGTGCATGTGCGCCGGGTAATCGCAATAAGGATAACGGAAACATCTATCTGAACGATGAATTCAAGATTGAGCGTACGCAGACGGCTTCTACGCAGACGAACTTTATCGCTCGGAATAATATCCGTACGGCTAAGTTCACCTCGACGCACCTCAACGAGGATACGACGAACATTATCTCTCGCGACGGTGACATCTACTTGGGATATAGTGCAGGATCGAGCGTATATAATACTTCTGATACTTATGGTCCTTCTTCCACTAGCGGTAACGCAAATGATTTCAAGTACGACGCCAGTTCATCCTCTAAAGATGGCCAGCTGAACATCATGGCCGGTTGGGATGACTCCAAACCGGTTATGACTGGTACGGAAGGCATGGAAGGAGGTAATGTTTACTTCACGCGCATCATCACAGACTTGAATGATGCTCAGAAGCATAACACGACGATCGCCATCCCCTATTCGAGCGAATATATCTGCGATGTGAGAGAAGACTTGTACAAGCGCGCCGGAGAATCGATGGTGAAGTATGAACACTCAGGTATCATTGGTGGTCTCGGCCGTTGTGGGGAAGAAACTACAGCCGGCTGGGCTAAATACGCTGGCGAACTGGATAACCCAGGAATCCTTGCTGCACTCAATAGCATGGCTGTGAACGATCGTTCGTTGAAATACAAAGGCAACGAAGGGAACTTGATTCTTGATGCCGGTAAGCGTGGTAACATCATTCTGAACAAGGGAGCTCAGATCGAATTTCAAGATAAGACGGGTAACGCCACCTTCCGTACGCGTGCAGGTGATATCGATATGCGCGATGTCTTTGATGCTGAAAAGATGAAGGGTAGTCTACTCTTCTTGGCTCAGCTTGAACAGCTCGGTGATTTGTCGAAGATCGGCGTCTGCGGTTGCGATGAGATGCGTAACAACGTCTATCTGCAAGACTTTGAATACAAAGCCACGGGCAATAGCGGTAGCGTATTCGTTGGTGCAGACAACAATATCAAGTTGAACTATGGTGGTTTGACGAACATCGGTACACGTCAAGATCCGTTCCTGAGTACCGACTACAAAGAAGATCCATTAACACATGCTCCACTGAAAGTAGGTCGTGGTTATAAAGGAAAAGATAATGGTTGCGGAACGAGCTACCACTGCGACTTGAATGGCGCCGAGAATAAGGCGCGTGACCTTATTCTGGACTTCAACGGAGGCGGTACGCCTGTCACCTCTGGCGGTTTCGCTGCTGTGGCTTCGGACATGATCGATGTCTACACGAACTTGATCTATAAAGGTGGTACGGGCTCCGGATTAAGTTCGGTGCCGGGTACGGGTACACTGCACGGCGAGGCTGTAGCTGGCTACGGTCTCTTTATGAAGACGCAGGCTAACAAAGGCAACTGGACGGACAACATCCTCTTGCAAGCACCGAAGTGCCCCACCACTTGCTCTCCCACGGGTTGCGGTGAAAGCGGCAGACCGGCTACAGGTTTCTTGCACAACACGGTGCGCATGACCTTCCACAGCGACGCACGCTTCTTTGCAGAGAATCAGCACGTACACCTCGAATCTCCGGTGATCGAGACCTTCGGTGTGCTGGAGTTGAATGCCGAGGATAACGCCGGTGCCAAGGCGATGATTACGATTAAGACGGACTCCCTGATCTGCCACGACAGCTTGATCCGTAAGGGTACGGGCAAGGTGCAGCTGACGACATGGAGCGGTCTGCCGAACGACCAGCCGATCATCAAGCTCGGTTACAGCGGTAAGGCCGCGCCCTTCATGGAATACGCTTACGACGATGGCGGAACGCAGAAGATCTGCCGCGAGTGCGTGACGCACTACAAAGGCAAAGTCTACGCTCCGGGCGAAACGCCGCTCGACACGATGTTCGTGAAGTTCGGCCCTGACACAGAGTGGGAGCGCCAGAATGTGATGGTGATCGACCACACTGTACTCTTCTTCCTTACCGACTCGTTCGATCATGTGAAGGGTGGCGATGTGCGGCATGCTCGCTACTTTGTAGATACAACAAAGATCCGTAACCAAGTAGAGTTCTGGACCTACGCCAAGCATGAGCGTGAAGGCCACCTCGAGTTGATCTCCGAGGCTCAAATGGGTTCGAAGGACTACGCTGGTCTCTACACGCGTCACTTGCACTTGGAGCCGATCGGCGCTTGCGGTCGTCCGACGAGTGAGCTGTGGCTGCCGGGTCTTGCCCTCGACGTGATCACGACGTCGACGTTTGGTGGTTTCGGTATCCAGTACACCGACGTGCACGTGGAGAACGGTGCGAACCTGAATCCGGGCTTCACCTCACTGCGTCTCCGTGGCCAGTGCTACGAGCATGTTTGCGGTACGTTGACGATGAAGGATCTCCGTCTTGATTCAGGTGCAGATCTTCATTTCTCCGTCGGCACGACTAAGGGGCTGAACGGCGAATACAGTGACGCTATCGACGTGGATCGTCTGACTACCTATGGTCCGGTGAACGTGAACATCGAGATCCGGCCATGCGAACGGATTGAGAAACGTTGCTATCCGATCATGTACTACAAGTCGGTGAGTCCGAACAGCCTGAACAACCTGAAGCTGAAACCGAGTAAGGTGATGATCGATGGTGAGGAATTCCCGCTGTCACTGAACATCGCTACGAATGGTATTGTCTACGTCTGCGTAGGTGACGCAGTGAATCCGACACCGGTACATACCGTGACGATACCTGAAATAGCTGGCGTGAAAACAACGCCAAGCAAGGGCATCTGGACACTTCCGACCCGCAGCAATTACCGCTTCAGCGCAACGTATTCAGGCAACAAGCCGCTCGTGGTACGCACGAACCGCAAGGTGAACGGCGAGCAGGAAGTGCTCAGTGGTGTGAAGAATGCGAATGGCGAGTACGAGTACATCGTGCCGAACGTACAGCAGGAAGTGACGCTGAGCTTCGGTCCTGATGTCGTATCGAACGATCTGCTAACGGCTGGTACAGCAGTATGGTCGCATGGTGAGAATATCTACATCCGCGTAGAGCGTGCTGACATTGCCAGCATCTATTCTGTAGCTGGCCAACTCGTGAAGCGCATTGATCTGCCCCAGGGCGATACATCAATCCCGATGAGCCGTGGTGCGTATGTGATCACGTTGAAGGACGGTTCTGTTCATAAGGTGATTGTGAAGTAACGATCCGTACATACCGTAGGGGCGGAAATCTTCTGCCCCTACGGTATGTAACTTAAAAAGAATCCCCGGCACAGCAGGATAAAAAGGCTGTGTCGGGGATTCGGTGTATTAAGAGGTGCACGAATGTGTGCGGATAGTCCTCTGCTAGCTGGAAGGAATTCAAAAGCAGATGCACCTAAATGTCCACGTCGAGAGTTGATTGACGGTTGCTGGAGGCTCTTCACCAGGGCTGACGCATAATCGCTATTCGAGGTCCGGGATTCGGTTTAGCTTCGTCCCATCAAACTATACATGACAATAATGGAACTGCCCAGTCTTATCCGGAGTCTCACCTTGATTGATGACCGCCGTAACAACAAGAACAAACGTTATCCCTTGCCCCTCTTGCTTCTGATCGCATTCTGTGCCAGTATCTCTAAACATGACTCTTGGTACACCATGCAAGATTATGCACTGGCACACGAAGCCAGTATTCGTGAGCTCTACAAACAGCTCTTTGGAGAGGAGTTAGAACACGTTACGCCCTCCCACGACACACTTGAATCGTGCCCTGCAAGTCATCCCCCACAAGGTCTTCAAGGAGGCCTATCTAAACTGGATTGTGGATCTCCTACAGTGGGATGAACAGACGCGCCAAATCTGTATCGACGGCAAGACAATGCGTGGCGTTAAAAAGCTCAGTCCGGATACAGAGTCGCATATTGTCTCTGCCTATGACCCACATCTACAGCTTGTTCTATCAATGGACGCCGTGCCCGTCAAGCGCAATGAGTTGGACTCTATTCGTCGGCTTTTGGATGAACTTGACGTCACCGACGCCCTGATCACCATCGATGCAATCGGCTGTCAGCACGACGTGGCAGAGCAGGTGTTGGAGGCCGGAGGCGATTACGTGCTTCAGGTCAAAGGCAATCAACCGACCCTGCTACAAGAGCTGGAGGACAGTTTCCCAAACATATCTAAAGGTTACACGGTGAACAAAGAGGAGGGTTTGGAGCACGGGCGCATTGAACATAGGCAGATGAAAAGCGTAGTCTTGAGCCCGGAAATGCTCGGATGATTCCTACGCCTTTAAAGATTGGGCCGGGATCAAGAGTATTCATCGGATCACGCGCAAACGTTACGACAAGCGCCAGGGAAAAGAGACTACAGAGATGTCCTATTACATCAGCTCTATAGAGGACAGCAAGCGTATTTTCCGTGCCATCCGCGACCACTGGAAAATAGAGAATCAGCTTCACTACATGCTTGATGTTTACCTTGGAGAGGATGGTTGGAGTAAGCGTGCGGGGTAGGCGGCCATAAACATGGAGCTCATGGCCAAAATCGATCTTTTCATCCTACAGCGTCTAAAAGCAAAGCTCGGCAAGTCGATTCCACGAGTGCAGATGTTCTTAGCCAAGCTCAATCCTCTGCAACTCTTCGAACTGGGGCTATAGTTCGGATTATGCGTCAGCCCTGGGCTCTTCACTCATCCTTGCTGGATATTCGGGGCATATGAAGGGTACGGTCTTATCAGGTCACAGGCTTTCGCCTCAATTAGATACAACGAGGAGCTCATAAGAATTGCTTTCCTTTTGGATATGACAATGCCGGATACACGATGATTTTCCACGTGTACCCGGCATTTCTCGTTTTTCCGCAGGACTATTCCTGATACATCGCTTCGATCTCGTCTGCGTAACGACGGGCGATGGCGCCACGACGGAGCTTGAGGGTGTCGGTCAATTCGCCGTCCTGGATGGTGAAGGGGCGCTGGAGGAGGGTGAAACGCTTGATCTTCTCGAACGAGGCGAAATGCTGCTGCGCCTCCTCGATGAGCGAACGGTAGAAGCGGATGATGTCCTCACGGGCGATGAGGTCGGCACGGTCGGTGAAGGCTATGCCGCGGGCACGGGCATGGGCCTCGAGGACGTCGAAGGCAGGCACGATGAGGGCGCTGACGAACTTGCGCTCGTCGGCTATGACGGCGCACTGCTCGATGTAGGGGTTGCCGCCGAGGCTCATCTCGATCGCTTGCGGGGCGATGTATTTGCCGTTCGAGGTCTTAAAGAGATCCTTAATGCGCTCTTGGAAGAAGAGCGTGCAGCCGTCCTCCCCGAGCCTACCCGCGTCGCCGGTGCGGAAGTATCCGTCGGGCGTGAAGGCGCGGCGGGTCTCTTCGGGCTTACGGTAATACTCGCGCATGATGGTCTTGCCGCGGACAAGGATCTCGTTGTTCTCCGGATCGATACGGACGTCGATGTCGGGCATGAGGGTGCCAATGGAGCCGAGGGTGTAGCCCACGGTGGGGTAGCAGCAGACGGTGGCGGAGGTTTCGGAGAGGCCGTAGCCGTAGACGATGGGGATGTCGACGGAGAGGAGGAACTCGGCGATCTCGTCCGAGAGGGGCGCGCCGGCCACGGGGAAGATGTTGCCGCGCTCGATGCCGACGGCGCGTTTGAGGGCGCTGTAGACCGTCTTTTGGTAGAAGGCGAACTTGAGGGCCAGCGTGCGGGAAGGCGTCTCGCCCGTGCGGCGATAGTTGAGGACATACTCGCGGCCGGTGCGGAGAGCGTCGCGCAGGAGGCGCTGCATAGGCCCGGCGGCGCGGGTGAGGCGTTCGTTGGCGCCGGCGTAGACCTTCTCCCAGAAGCGCGGCACGTTGCACATGAGCGTGGGCCGCACTTCGAGCAGCGTCTGGCGGATCATTTTCGGGTCGCGGTTGATGGCGATGCGTACGCCGCGGCAGAGGCAGAAGTTGGTCCATCCCTTCTCGAAGATGTGGACGAGTGGTAGGAAGCACATGGAGAGGTCGCGCTCGGTGACCATCGGCAGACGGAGGGTGTGAATACGCATCATCTCGCGAAAGTTGGCGTGAGTGATGACGACGCCCTTGGGCTCGCCCGTCGTACCGGAGGTGTAGATGATGAGGGCCACGTCGTCGTCGGTGGCCTCGTTGCGGCGGATGCGCGCGGCGGTTTCGGCGCGGGCGTTGTCGCCGAGGCGGACGAACTCCTCGAAGAAGACGCTCGTCTCGTCGGTGGGATAACGGACGACGCTGCGGTCGAAGATGACGATCTTCCGGAGTGTGTCGCCCATCTCCTGCTGTGCCTTGTAAGCGTTGTTGTACTGCTGCTGCTCGCCGACGAAGAGCAGTCGGATGTTAGCATCGCGGACGATGTACTTGATCTGGTCGGGCGACCCGGTGGGGTACATGGGCACTTCCACGGCGCGTGCGCCATAGGCCCCGAAGGCGGTGTAGAAGTACTGGGGCATGTTAGGAGCATAGATGCCGATGTTCTCCTGCACGCCGATGCCGTACTCGATGAGTGCCTGCGAGGTGAGTCGGACGCGGTCGGCAAAGGCGTTCCAGAAAATGCCGAGCCACTTGCCGGTGCGTGGGTCGCGATGAAGCAGGGCGACGCGTTGGCCGTAGCGTTCGGCCTGATGGTGGATCAGTTCTGCGAAATGGGGAATCATAATGAGCGAAAAACTAAAAGTGAAAGACTGTGGGGGGAATGGGGGAATAGGAGAACGAAATTGAGGCCTGGGTGCTGATCTCTCACCTCCTTTTCTTCCCTTGATGGAAGAAAAGGAAGCAAAAGAAGATCAAGGCGTCGGGGACGCCGGCCAAATTTCCCTGCCCCGGCAGGGGCCGTCAGGGACGTCGGCCAAGTTTGCCGAATACGGGCGTGTGCCCGGCCGACTTTTCATGCTTTACTTCCCTCTGAAATTGATGTAGCGCGTGCGACCATCGAGCTTGAGGGGCTTGCACGGTTTGCTCTCGTTGTGATAGCGATCGACGGCGGTGACGACGTAGGTGTAGGGGAGCTCGAGGTCGCTGTCGCGAAGCTGGAAAGAGGGCTCGCCGGTGATGGCGACGATCATAGAGGCACGGCTGATGTCGCGGCGTTCGCCGAGGGGGAAGCGATAGACGACGTAACGCATGGGCGTCTTACGGGGCGTGCGGGGATCCTGCGGGGCGATGTCCCACACGAGGCGCGTGGCACCGTCCGTCTGCGCGATGCGGAGGTTCTGCACGGCGTCGGGTCGGTCGGTGTAGGCTTTGGAGAGCGGCGGAGTAAGCGCGGGGTAGCGGTGCCAGATGCGGCGGAGGCTGTCGGCCACGTGACCGTTGTTGCGCAGCAGTTCGCCGGCGGGCCAGAAGATATGTCCGTCGACGCGCTTCGCCTCGCGCTCCTCGATCATCTTTTGCGCCAGTTGCCCGGCCTTCATGGTGCGGGCCACGTCTTGCCCGATGTAGAGCGGTGTGCGCGTCTTGAGGCCGCTCCACCAGCGGATGAGCGTCGAGTAGTCGGCCGACTTGTGGCCGATCTCCCAATAGAGCTGCGGGGCGCAGTAGTCGATCCAACCGTTCTTCATCCACAGCACCACGTCGGCATAGAGGTCGTCGTAGTCCTGCAGCCCGCGCGTGTCGCTGCCGTGGCGGTCGGACGACTTGTTGCGGTAGATGCCGAAGGGGCTGACGCCGAAGCTGACCCAGGGCTTGGCCGAGGCTACGGTCATCTTCAGCTCGCGGATCAGGAGGTTGATGTTGTTGCGCCGCCAGTCGTCGCGCCGATTGGCGGAGAAGCCCGCGGGCGGACCGTAGCGGGAGAAGCTCTCCTCGTCCGGGAAGGGCTCGCCGGCGACGGGGTAGGGATAGAAATAGTCGTCGATATGGATGCCGTCGATGTCGTAACGGGTGACGATGTCGCGCACCACGCCGCAGATGAAGAGTCGGCAGTCGGGGATGCCGGGATCGAAGAGCGTCATGCGGTTATAGCGCACGAACCACTCGGGATGGCGGCGATAGATGTGTGTCTCGGCGAAGTCCTCAAAGTCCGTTGCGCCGGCGCGATAGGGGTTGAGCCAGGCGTGAAACTCCAGCCCGCGGAGGTGGCAGGCTTCGATGAGGTAAGCCAGCGGATCGAACGCGTCGCCGTCGGGCGATTCGCCCTGACGGCCCGTCAGCCAGCGGCTCCAAGGCTCGTAGCGGGAGGGGTAGAAGGCGTCGGCCTCGGGGCGGATTTGGAAGAAGATGGCGTTGATGCCATAGCGTTTCAGGCGGTCGAGACGCTGATCCATGAGCGCGCGAAAGTCGTCGGCCGAGAGTCCGCGGTAGTCGTTCTGATAGATGGTCTGAAACCACGCGCCGCGAAATTCGCATTTGGGATAGATGCGTTTTTCCTGCTTCACGAGGCGCGATGTGGTGCATGCGCCGAGGCTCAGGAGCAGGGCGAGGGCAAGGAGTAGTTTGTTGCGCATAAGGGTAGATGATTAGTGATTTGTTTCGGCGATGATCTCCTCGAGTCCGCGGCGGAGGTTGTATTCGGGCGTGAAGCCCAGCTCGTGGCGCAGGGGGCTGACGTCGCAGATCCAGTTGCGTTGCTTGAGGATGTGATACTTGTCGGTGTTGAGCGTGGCGGGTCGGCCGGTCATGCGCCCGATGGCCTCGGAGACGGTGCAGACCACGCGCGCCAACCAGAGCGGGATGCGGGCGTGGAGGACGTGCCGACGGTGGAGCAGCTCCTGGATGAGGCCGGCGAACTCGTCGTCGGTGTAGACGTCGCCGTCGGCCACGAAGTAGCTGCGGCCCACGGCCTCGGGGCGCTCGAGGGCCAGCCGGACGACGCGCGCCAGGTCACGAGCGTAGATGAACGTGAGGCGCTGGGGCGTGCGGCCGATCTTGAAGTCGAAGCCCGCGCGGATGCTCTCGATCTCCATCCCATAGTCGCGGTCGCCGGGGCCGTAGACGCCCGTGGGCCGGAGGATGGTGTAGGGGATCGTCGTCTGCTCGCGGACGCACTGTTCGGCGGCCAGTTTGCTGCGGCCGTAGATCGATTCGGGCCGAGGCTCATCGTCGGCCGAGATGGGTCGGAAGGTGCGTTCGTCGCCGCGGCCGAAGGCGCTGAGGCTGCTCATCAGCACAAAGCGATCGGGGCGCGTGGCCTGGCCGCCGGCGTTGAGGGCAGCCAGAAGTCGGCGGGTGTATTCGGTGTTGACCTCGAAGAAGTCGGCCGGGCGGACGGTCTTCGTCACGCCCGCATTGTGGACCACGCCGTCCCACCGCCCATGCTCGGCCGCATGTTCGCGCACTTGGGCGGCGAGCGCCTCGGCGTCGGCATAACGGAGGTCGATCAGGTGAACGCGGTCTTTGGGCAACCGGCCGAGGGAGCTGCTGCGTCGCACGCCCGCCCAGACCTCATATCCGCCCTCCAGCGCCTCCCGGACAAGGTGTCCGCCGATGAATCCGCTGGCTCCAGTGATCAGAATCTTTTTCATGCCCGCAAAGGTAAGCGCGGGCAGCGGTGTGCACGTTTGGCGTCCTGCAATCTGTGTAACGGTAAACAGGCGCCTGTTTGGCGTCCTGCAATCTGCGTAGGGGTAAACAGGCGCCTGTTTGGGCTCCTGCAATCTGCGCAAGGGTAAACAGGCGCCTGTTTGGGCTCCTGCAATCTGCATAACGGTAAACAGGCGCCTGTTTGGCGTCCTGCAATTTGTGTAACGGTAAACAGGCGCCTGTTTGGGCTCCTGCAATCTGCGTAGGGGTAAACAGGCGCCTGTTTAGGGCCCTGCAATCTGCGTAGGGGTAAACAGGCGCCTGTTTGGTGTCCTGCAATCTGCGTAAGGGTAAACAGGCGCCTGTTTGGCGTCCTGCAATCTGCGCAAGGGTAAACAGGCGCCTGTTTGGTGTCCTGCAATCTGCGTAAGAGTAAACAGGCGCCTGTTTGGGGGCGGCTGCGGCCGCCGGCGAAGTTTGGCCGGGTATATGATAAATCTCGGCTCATTTTGTACCGGGCAAAACTTCCTCGGCCTCGGCAGAGGCCTGCGCAAGGGTAAACAGGTGCCTGTTTGAGTTCAAACGAATAAGATGACCTTTGGGGATCATTAAAACGACGATACTTATGACAACGACAAGCAAAGACCTACCGGAGGTCGCTAAAATCGAAGAGCGTGGCGGATGGAACTTTACCATTGCGCTGCACGTAGAGTTTCAAAGCGAACAGTATGCCTTAGTGAGTGCCTTTGATCAGGCGAAACTGAAATTTCCCGGTGGCCTGATGGATATATGGAACGGGCGGCTAAGCCGGGAAGTGAAGGTGAACAAGACGGTGAAAGAATCGGCTTTTGTCACGCAGCTGAGCAATCTCGACAAAGAGCGAGACAAGGTGCTGACGAGCATTTTTGCCATAGTCCGCGGCCAAAAACTATCGTCCAAAAAGCCTACTGCCGAGGCCGCCACACGCTTGGCACGCGTGCTGAAGCCTTACTCAAATACTCAGCGGGCTTCGCTCGACGAGGAATCGGCCAATATCCGAGCGCTGAAGGAGGACGTGAGCACACGGACGGACGACATCGCCACGTTGGGGCTCACCGACTCCTTTACGGAGCTTTTCGCCCTGAACGAGTCCTTCGTCGCGCTTCGCCTCCAGCGGCAGGTGGAGTCGCCGAGGGAAGATCTGCCCAATTCGCGCGTGGTACGCGCCGAGACGAGCGAGGCTTACGACGTCGTTTGCTGCTACATCGAAGCCGCTTTCTTGCATGCCGCCAATGAGGAAGATCGCGCCGCGATTGGGGCCCTCATCAAGGATATGAACAAGGTGACGGCTGCTTACAAGACGACGTACAACAAGAAGGTCGGGCAGCGGAATCGGGGCGCGGCGAAGCCTGACGGCGATCAGTCAGAGGAGTGACTGGGGGGGAGCGTGCATCCATTCGCCCTCGCCAGGCCGGGGGCGGATAAAGCAATGCCGGGCACATGTGGGGAGCGTCTCCCTCATCATGTACCCGGCATTATTCGTTCGTGGCCGCAGCCGCCGTCAGCTTCGGAAGAAGAAGCGCAGCACGTCGTTGCCGTTGGCGTAGAGCAGCAGGCCGAAGAGCAGCACCATGCCCACGATCTGGGCGTACTCGAGGAACTTATCCGACGGCTTGCGACGCGTCACCACCTCGTAGAGCAAGAACATGATGTGCCCGCCGTCGAGCGCCGGGATGGGCAGGATGTTCATGAAGGCTAGGATGACGCTTAGGAAGGCCGTCAGCATCCAGAACGTGCGCGCGTCCCAAGCCGCGGGGAAGATGTTGCCGATCGTGCCGAAGCCGCCGATCGACGAGGCGCCCTCGCGGGTGAAGACGTACTTCATGTCGCCCACGTAGCCCGTGAGCGTGTTCCAGCCCAAGGCGACGCCGGCGGGGAAGGCCGTGAAGAGGTTGTAGGTGCGCGTCGTCGTCTCGTAGAGAGCCATCGGCGAACGCATCTGCACGCCGATATGGCCGGCCGAGTCGATGGGCACGGTGAGCTGCGCCGTGGAGCCGTCCGCACGCGCAATGCGCAGCGTGGCCTCGCGTCCGCGGTCGGCGTAGAGTTGCTCGCGGAGGTCGGAGAAAGCCACGCTGGCGACGGTGTCGACGGCCGTTATGCGGTCGCCTTCGCGCAGTCCGGCCTGCCGAGCCGTCTCAGCGACGACCTTGTCGATGACCGCCGGATAGCGATAGTTGGCAAAGCCATCCTTGTTGCGGAGCAGGCGCTGCATGGCGTCGGCAGGGATGGCAATGGCCGTCTCCTGTCCGTCGCGCAGCACGGTGACGGTGCGCGCACCGACCACCTCTCGCAGGCAGTGTTCGTCCAGCCGCTCCAGTGGTTCATCGTCGGCACGGAGCAGGATGTCGCCGTTGCGGAAGCCGATCTCGCGGAACGTCTGGCTGAACTCCATGCCGGCCGTGACGTTCCGGAGCGGCAGGTACGTGTCGCCCCACGTGAAGAGCACCATCGAGTAGATGAAGATGGCCAGGAGGAAGTTGAAGAGCACACCGCCGACCATGATCAGCAGTCGTTGCCCGGCCGGTTTGGAGCGGAACTCCCACGGCTGCGGGGGCTGTGCCATCTGCTCCTTGTCCATCGATTCGTCGATCATGCCGGAGATCTTACAGTATCCGCCGAGGGGTAGCCAACCGACGCCGTATTCCGTGTCGCTGTTTTTGGGTTTGAACCGGAACAGGGCGAACCAGGGGTCGAAGAAGAGGTAGAACTTCTCAACGCGCACCTTGAAGAGGCGGGCGAAGAGGAAATGCCCGAACTCATGCACCAGCACAAGAATCGACAGGCAGAGGATGAGCTGTAGGGCTTTAATCAAAAAGGTTTCCATTTATCTCAGAGTAGTTAGGGGTAGTTATGCGGCCTGCGGCCGCGGTAGTTACGGAGCTTTCGCCCCGGGTAGTCAAAGGGTAGTTAGAAGTAGTAGGGGGTAGCTAGGGGGAGTAGTTTGAAGCCATTCTACTTCTGACCACCTGTTATTTCTGTTGCAATGCGTCGAGCTTCGGCGTCGGTCTGCACGTAATCATCGTACGTCGGTGTGGCGATAAACGTCGTGCGGGCCATCGTTTCGGCGATGAGGTCGCTCATAGCCAGGAAGCCGATCTTTCCGCTGAGGAAGGCCGCGACGGCCACCTCGTCGGCGGCGTTGAGGATGCAGGGCATGTTACCACCGCGACGGGCCGCCTCGTAGGCGTAGTCCAAGTTGCGGAAGCGCTCCCTGTCGGGCGCCTCGAAGGTGAGCGTCGAGAGTTGGGCGAAGTCGAGCCGTGGCGCGGCGCTTCGCAGTCGGTGCGGGTAGGCCAGGGCGTAGGCGATGGGGAGGTGCATGTCAGGTGTCCCCAGCTGAGCCATCACGGCGCCGTCGGCAAACTGCACCATCGAGTGGACGATCGACTGCGGGTGTACGACCACCTCGATCCGGTCCGGCGGCAGGCCGAACAGCCATCGCGCCTCGATCATCTCGAAGCCTTTGTTCATCATCGACGCCGAATCGATCGTCACCTTGGCGCCCATCGACCAGTTGGGGTGACGCAGCGCCTCGGCCGGAGTGACGTCGGCCAACGCCTCGCGCGTCGTCGTGCGGAATGGTCCGCCGGAGGCTGTGAGGATCACCTCCTCCACCGCGCTCGCGTCTTGTCCGACGAGGCATTGGAAGATGGCCGAATGCTCCGAGTCGACGGGCAGGATCGGCGCGCCCGTGCGTCGAGCCGTGGCCGTGACGAGTTCGCCGGCCACGACCAGCGTCTCCTTGTTGGCCAGCGCCACGGCCTTGCCCGCCTCCAGTGCGGCGAGCGTCGGACGAAGCCCGGCATAGCCGACCATCGCCGTGAGCACCACGTCGACCGGCGCCATCTGCACCACGTCGGCGATGGCATCCGCGCCGGCCCACACTTTCATCGGCAGGTCGGCAAGCGCCTCCTTGAGCGGCGCGTAATACTGTTCGTCGGCAATCACGACCACCTCGGGCCGGAACTCGCGTGCCTGTTGGGCGAGTAAGGCGACGTTTTGTCGTGCCACGAGGGCGTAGATCTCGAAGCGATCCGTGTTGTCCCGGACGACGTCGAGCGCCTGTGTGCCGATCGATCCGGTGGAGCCCAGCAGGGCAATTTGTCTCTTATGCATGTTTGTCAGAACGCAATGTATTCTTCGGGGTTGACTGACGTGCCGCGATACCACAGCTCGAAGTGCAGGTGCGGGCCTGTGGAGAGTCTGCCGGTGTTACCGACCAGTGCGATGGCCTCGCCGGCCACCACATGATCGCCGACATCCTTCAGCAGCATGTCGTTGTGCTTGTAGACGGACATGAAGCCGTTCTTGTGTTGCACGGCGATCACGTTGCCGAAGGCCGGATCGTTGCCGGTGTAGATGACGGTACCCTCCAGCGTGGACACGACGCTCTCCTTGAGCCCGGCCACGAGATCGACGCCGTAGTGACGCTTCTCGATGTTGTAGTGCGACGAGATGACACCGTTGACGGGCTTGTAGAAGAAGGCGTTTTCCGTCAGTCGTGGAGCGTTGGTGGAGCTGAGGTTGTACTTCTCCTCTTCCTCATACTTCTTGACGAAGGCCGCTTCGTCCTTCGAGCGGGGAATGTTGTAGTCGGCGTTGATGTAGGATGACGAGTCGACGGCGTGAATAGAGTCGGGCTTCATCTTTCCGGTGATGATGGCCGTGACGTTGGCCAAGTAGCGCTGTTGTAGCTTCAGCGCTGCGTCGAGCGAGTCGGCCTTGATGGCGCTCTGCACGATCTCGCGACGTACCTCGGCGTCGAGGTAGCCGGGCAGGTAGTTGCGGATGGGCGTGGTGATGATGATGAGCGAGGTGATGATGATCAGGCTGAGCGCAAACAGGCAGACGGCGGAGAAGAACCACAGCTGCGAGACACGGAAGCTGAACACCTCGTCGAGCGTCGATTCGTTGATGAACGACAGCTTATACTTGAAGCGGATGCGCTTCCAGAACGATTTCTTTTTCACGTTATGGCTTGCCGCCTTTTTCTCTTTTTTCTTCATACAGCTTCTTCTTAGTTCAAATCCAACAGCCCCTCGGGCATATCCACAGCGATGCGTCGCGCGGCGTGATCCACCGTACGCACCACCTCGACCGCCACCGGGATGAGTAGCTCTTCTCCCTTGCGATCGACGCTAAACAGCACATTGGCCGTCGATGTGTCCACGCTTTCCACCGTACCCACCGCATGGCCCGCGGTGTCCGTCAGCTGATAGCCCACGAAGCGCTCCCACGTCGGTTCGTCGCCTTCGGGATCATCCTCGGGCAGACGGTCGATGGGGTAATAGACCGTGTGATGGGCAAATCGCCGCGCCGCCCGATCGTCGTCTACGTAGTCCAACTTCACCAGCAGCGAGCTGCCACCCCGCGGGCGATAACTCTCAATAAAAAATGGCACGAGGATGCCGTCCATGTCGCAGACGAGGTAGGGATCCTCCATGTCGTCAAACAACCCGTCGTACACCGTCGTCATCACCATCTCACCAGAGATGCCGTGCGGCTTGACAAGCTCCCCGACAGCTGCGACTTCCTCTTTCCGAATCATGCGTTGTATAGGTCTTCCCGCGTACGTCAATCCACCCGCCTGATGCAGGCCCCCAGGGCGTTCAATCGACGGTCGATGTGTTGATAGCCGCGGTCGATCTGCTCGATGTTGTCCATGTGGCTCGTGCCGTCGGCGCTCATGGCGGCGATCAGGAGGGCGATGCCGGCGCGAATGTCTGGCGACGTCATTTTCGCCCCACGCAACCGGAAGCGGTTCCCCAGCCCGATGACTGTCGCCCGATGCGGGTCGCAGAGGATGATCTGCGCGCCCATGTCGATCAGCTTATCGACGAAGAAGAGCCGGCTCTCAAACATCTTTTGGTGGATCAACACGCTGCCCCGCGCCTGCGTCGCCACGACGAGGATGACGCTCAGCAAGTCCGGCGTCAAGCCCGGCCACGGTGCGTCGGCGATCGTCATGATCGAGCCGTCCATGAAGGTCTCGATCTCGTACGCCTCATGCGTCGGCACATGGATATCGTCGCCCTCCTGCGTCATCTGTATCCCCAACCGACGGAAGGCGTCGGGGATGATCCCCAGCTGGTCGTAGTTCACGTTCTTGATGCGCAGGTCGGAGCCTGTCATGGCGGCCATACCGATAAAACTGCCCACTTCGATCATGTCCGGCAGCACGGTGTGTGTCGTTCCCCGTAGCGAGCGCACGCCCTCCACGGTCAGCAGGTTCGACCCCACGCCCGAGATCTTCGCCCCCATGCGGATCAGCATGGCGGAGAGTTGCTGGATGTACGGTTCGCACGCCGCATTGTAGATCGTCGTCACGCCTTCGGCCATTACGGCCGCCATGAGGATGTTGGCCGTCCCCGTCAGCGAGGCTTCGTCGAGCAGCATATAGGTGCCACGGAGCTTTTCGGCCCGCAGCTCGCCCGTGCGCCGCGCCGTGTGATAGATCATCTCTGCGCCGAGCTTGCGGAAGCCCAAGATGTGCGTGTCGAGGCGCCGACGTCCGATCTTGTCACCGCCCACGTTCGGCAGCATCGCCCGTCCATAGCGCGCCAACAGCGGCCCGGTCATCATCACCGACCCGCGCAGCGATCCCGCCCGACGCAGGAAGTCGTCCGTCTCCAGATAGCTCAGGTCGATCGCGTCAGCTTGAAACGTGTAGACACCTTCCGACACATGCTCCACCTTCACGCCCATGTCGGCCAGCAGACGGATCAAGTTGGCCACATCCAGAATGTCGGGCACGTTCCGTATTTCCACCTTCTCGCTGGTCAGCAGCGTGGCGCAGATCACCTGCAGCGCCTCATTCTTGGCTCCCTGCGGCGTGATTTCACCCCGCATCCGGTGCCCCCCCTCAATCACGAACGAGCTCATTTCTTCTTGCGGAATCTTTTGTTCTTGTTTTGGTGTTGTGCCGCCGCAGCCACTTGTTGCAGCTCGCGACCTTCGATGAGTTTCAGGTCGCCCTCCTTGAGGTCGATCAAGCCGTCGGACAGCTGCGCCAAATCCTTAAAGATCTTCGCGTCGCTCACCGTGTCTTTGTTGTTCCACGTCACGTAGGAACGCTTCATTTGGTTCGCCAGCGCCAGCACCAGATAGTCCTTCGCCTCGCTGTTCTCCATTTCCGTCGCCTTGCCCACCATTTGTTCCATGATCTTGCCATATTGGCGTGACCGGATGCGTGTGCTGACGTACGGGATGCGCGGCGGACGCGTCTGCAAATCGGCCTCCTTGACCACCTCATAAGGGTAGTCCACATCCAGCTTGAAGTCTGACATAATAGCCAGATGATCCCAGAGAATATGCTTGAAGTCGTTTACATCGCGCAGTTGCGGATACAGGTTGCCCATGATCGAGATGATGGCGTTTGCACAACGGTTACGTTCCTCTCGGTCTTCGATCGTCACGCAGTAGTCGACCAAATTTTGGACGTTGCGCCCGTACTCCGGCAATACCAAATGTTTTTCGGCAGTGTTGTACTTCATTGTTAGCTTAATATATTATTGATGAGGCCGCAAAAGTAGAGATTCCCCCCGATTGGCCCCCGAGTGTGTTTCTCCGTCGGTTTTCCCTCAAATCTCGCCCTCCGCGCTTGTGGGTCCGTCGGCACACGCCAACCCCCGCTTCCCGCCCTTGTTTCTCGCTCTGTTTACGCCCAAATCCCGGCCTCCGCGCTTGTGGATCCGTTGGTACACTCCCAAAAATCCGTTTCCAACCTCGTTGCTTCATCGGCGCATCCCTAAAAACGGGATTCTAAGCCCGTTTCTCTGAAAAATAGCCCCTAAATCCCGGATTTGGGCGCATTTCTGTTCTGCATTTTTAATCTCCATAAGAGAGTCTCATCTGTCCGTGATAATCATTTGAATTAGTTTGTAGCTGATTCCCTTTTCTGATGATTACGATGAAGAATAACAGGTAGTTATATCTATACATCGCTCTTAGCGCGATTGTGTGTCTACTTGGTGGCGCGCTCTTTCGATCTTGATCAATAGGTATAAGTTGTTGATGAGTTGTCCTATTGATCGTGGCGCGAAGGTGTTTTGTGTAACATGTTTGTGCTT
>CALHPT010000098.1 GCA_938036405.1 uncultured Tannerella sp. | reverse complement strand
CCCCTGCCGGGGCAGGGAAGTTTGGCCGGGTACCCGGAAAACTTGGCCGGATATAAACTGGGGCGTATGTAATACACCCCGAAAGCGGTTAAAGACCGCATCATCAAAATAGAAACAGCAAAAACAGAGAGATAAGACACATGGAAATCAGCAATAAAAAGATTTCAGAAGATGCCTTCTTCGCCGAGCGCAAGGAGGTGCTTGGACAATGGCACACGGGTCGCGACATCGATTTCGACGAGGCCGTGACCTATCAAAAATCCATCCCCGCAGAGAAGCGTTTCGGCGCTAAGCTGCAAAAGGCTACCGAGGAACGCCGGACACTGATCCAGCCGCGTGCCGGTGTGGCCCTGCCGGAGGAGCACAAAAAGCTGCTCCAATTCCTCGAGACCGAGGGCGAGGCTGACCTGCTGCCTACGACGGTGGACAGCTACACGCGTCTGAACCGCTACCACGAGGCCGAGACGGGCATCGAAAAGAGTAAGGAGACGAACCGCTCGATGCTGAACGGCTTCCCGATCGTGAACTATGGCAAGACGATCTGCCGCGACGTGACTTCGGCGCTCAAAAGCCCCGTGCAGGTGCGCCACGGTACGCCCGACGCCCGCCTGCTGACGGAGATCTCCATCGCCGGGGGATTCACCTCGTATGAGGGTGGCGGCATCTCGTACAACATCCCCTACTCCAAGAGCCACTCGATCGAAAAGACCATCGCACACTGGCAGTACGCCGACCGCCTGGTGGGCCTCTACGAAGAGGCGGGCGTGTCGATCAACCGCGAGCCGTTCGGGCCGCTGACGGGCACCCTGATCCCGCCTTGTATCTCGAACTCGGTGGCCGTCCTCGAGACACTCCTCGCCGCTGCGCAGGGCGTGAAGGACATCACCGTGGGATACGGCCAGTGTGGCAACCTGATCCAGGACGTGGCCGCGCTGCATACATTAAACGTACTCACGCGCGATTACCTCGATAGGTACGGCTATCAGGACGTGCGCGTGACGACCGTCTTCCACCAGTGGATGGGCGGATTCCCGCAAGACGAAGCCAAGGCCTTCGGCGTGATCTCGTGGGGCGCGGCCGCCGCAGCGTTGGCCAAGGCCACGAAGGTGATCGTCAAGACGCCGCACGAGGCGATGGGTGTGCCCACGAAGGAGGCTAACGCCGCCGGGCTCCGCGCCACGAAGCAGGTGACCTCCATGCTGCGCGACCAGGACTTCCGCACCGTACCCGCCGTATTAGAGGAGAGCGAGATCATCTCGGCCGAAATGCACTGCATCCTCGGCAAGGTCGAGGAGCTGGGCCGCGGCGACTATGCCGTGGGCACGGTGGCCGCCTTCGAGGCCGGTGTGCTCGACATCCCCTTCGCCCCCAGCCGCTACAATGCAGGTAAGGCCATGCCGGCGCGCGACAATGTGGGCGCCGTCCGCCTGCTCGACATGGGCGCGCTGCCGCTCTCGAAAGACATCGTGGACTTCCACCGCCGCAAGCTCGAGGAGCGCGCCGCGTTTGAGAACCGCCCCGTGAGCTTCCAAATGGTCATCGACGACGTGTACGCCATCGGCAAGGGCTTCCTTGTCGGACGCCCGCGCGGAACGAATAGCGAACAGTAAAACGATGGACTTCCGAGGGGCTTGGTTTGGATCAAACCCGGTGGTTTGATCCAAAACCGGCCCCCGATTCGGGCCAAACCAATGGTTTGAAGCAAAACCCGACCCCGATTCGGGCCAAACCAATGGTTTGAAGCAAAACCCGACCCCGATTCGGGCCAAACCAATGGTTTGAAGCAAAACCCGACCCCGATTCGGGCCAAACCAATGGTTTGAAGCAAAACCCGACCCCGATTCGGGCC
>CALHPT010000097.1 GCA_938036405.1 uncultured Tannerella sp. | reverse complement strand
AGCCTGAGGAAATCGCTCGAAAAAAACTTTTTCAGCCAAAAGCCTGAGGAAATCGAGCGATTGCCTGAGACAATTAGGGCCGATCAATGCGCCTCGAGCCAGTTGCGCCCGACGCCACAGTCGACGGTCAGCGGAACACTGAGTTTAGCGGCGCCTTCCATCTCTTCGCGGACAATCCGGCGGACCACATCCAGCTCCTCCTTCCGGACGTTGAAGTTGAGTTCGTCGTGCACCTGCAGAATCATGCGGCTGCGGAGGTGCTCCTGGCGGAAACGGCGCCGGATGCCGATCATGGCGATCTTAATGATGTCTGCGGCTGTACCCTGTATCGGGGCATTGATGGCGCCCCGCTCGGCGTAACCGCGGACGACGGCGTTGCGCGAACGGATGTCGGGCAGGAAGAGGCGACGGCCGAAGAGCGTCTCCACGTAACCCCGCTCCGTGGCCGTGCGGATGGATTCATCCATGTAAGCCTTGATGCGGGGGTAGGAGGCGAAGTAGCCGTCGATCAGCTCGCGGGCCTCGGCGCGGGGGATGGCCAGGCGCTCGGCCAAGCCGAAGGCAGAGATGCCGTAGATGATGCCGAAGTTGGCCGTCTTGGCGCGGCGGCGCATGTCGGAGGTGACCTCCTCGGGCGTGACGCCGAAGATCTTGGCGGCCGTGGCGGCGTGGATGTCGGTGCCGTGGCGGAAGGCGTCCGTCATGTGCTCGTCGCCGCTGAAGTGGGCCATGATGCGCAGCTCGATCTGCGAATAGTCGGCCGAAAAGAAGACTGAATCGGCGTCGTCGGCGGTAAAGGCTTTGCGGATCTCGCGGCCCAGCTCCTCGCGCACGGGGATGTTTTGCAGGTTGGGGTTCGACGAACTCAGTCGGCCGGTCGACGTCACCGTCTGGTTGAACGAGGTGTGGATCTTGCCCGTCGCCGGGTCCACGCGCTCGGGCAGGGCGTCGATGTAGGTGCTGAGCAGCTTCTTCACCCGTCGGTAGTCGAGCAACTTGTCGACGATGGGGTGTTTGCTGCGCAACTTTTCGAGCACCTCTTCGCCCGTGCTGTAGAGGCCCGTCTTCGTCTTCTTGACCTTTTCTTCTAATCGCAAATGTTCAAAGAGCACCGTGCCGACCTGCCGCGAAGAGTTGATGTTGAACTCCATGCCGGCCAACGTGTAGATCTCTTCCTCCAAGCTGCGGAGGGTCGCGTTCAGCTCGTCGGACGACTGCCGGAGCGCCTCCGTGTCGAGCGTCACGCCGGCCTCTTCCATCTCGGCCAAGACAGGCACGAGGGGCATCTCTATGTCGTGAAAGAGTTGCTCCACGCCGTGTTCTGCGAGCAGTGGGCGGAAGTGTTCCATCAATTGCCACGTCACGTCGGCGTCCTCCGCGGCGTATTCGCAGACATCCCTGACGGGCACCTCGCGCATCGAGCGTTGCCCCTTGCCGCGCGGCCCGATGAGCGACTCGATGGCGATGGGGCGATAACGGAGGTAGGTCTCGGAGAGGTAATCCATGTTGTGGCGCAGCTCGGGGTGGAGCAGGTAGTGGGCGATCATCGTGTCGAAGAGTGGGCCGTCCGCGCGGATGCCGTATTTGATCAGCACCATGAGGTCGAACTTGATGTTCTGCCCCACCTTACGGATAGCGGTGTTTTCGAGTGGTGCGGCGAAGGGGGCGACCGTGGCGCGCGCCTCCTCTTCGTCGGCCGACACGGGCACATACCACGCTTCGTGCGCACGAAGGGCGAACGACATGCCGACTAACCGCGTGTGGAGCGCGTCGACGCCCTCCGTTTCCGTGTCGAAGGCGAAGGCCTCGGCTTGATTCAACTGTTCGGCCAAGGCGCGCCGCGCCTCCTCGGTATCGACCAAGTGATACGTGTGCGGCGTCGTGGTGGCGTCGGTCGTATCGGCATCGTCGGGCGATTGCGGCGGCATGGCCGTGGGTTCGTTGGCGAAGAGCGTCAGCTGACTGCCTGCTGCCGGAGCGTCGGTTGGCGTATCGAGCTTCGTGAGGAAGCTGCGGAACTCGAGTTCGGTGTAGAGTTCGCGCAGCGCATCGCGGTCGGGTTCGCTGATGGCACACGCGGCGGCGTCGAATCGGATCGGCGCGTCGGTGACGATCGTGGCGAGGAACTTGGAGAAGCGGATCTGCTCGGCGTGCGTCTCGATTTTTGTGCGGAGTGCGCCCTTGAGTTGGTCGGTAGACTCGAGCAGTCGTTCGATGCTGCCAAACTCGGTGAGCAGCTTCTGCGCCGTCTTCTCGCCGACACCCGGGCAGCCGGGGATGTTGTCCGAGGCGTCGCCCATCAGCCCGAGCAGGTCGACCACCTGACGGACGTCGGTCAGGCCATACTTGGCGAGTACCTCGGCCGTTCCCATCGTCTCATAATCGCCGCCGTGGCGCGGTCGGAACTGGAAGATGCGGTCGGTGACGAGTTGCCCGTAATCCTTGTCGGGCGTCATCATATAGACATCGAACTGCTCCTGCGCAGCCTGCGTGGCGATGGTGCCGATCACGTCGTCGGCCTCGTAGCGCGCGACCTCGAGCAGGGGGATGTGCCTGGCCTCGATGAGTCGGCGGATGTAGGATACGGATGCGTGGATGTCCTCAGGCGTCTTCTCGCGTTGCGCCTTGTATTCGGGAAAGGCCTCGTGGCGGAAGGTGGGCCCGGCGGGGTCGAAAGCGATGGCGGCGTGGGTGGGCGTGAGTCGTCGGAGGGCATCGTCAAGCGAGTTGATGAAGCCGAAGATGGCCGAGGTATTCATGCCTTTCGAATTGACGCGAGGATTGCGTATGAAGGCGTAGTAGGAACGGTAAATCAGTGCGTAAGCGTCGATGAGGAGGAGCTTCATTTGGGATGTATGAGTTTGGATTTGCGGGCGTAAAAGTAAGAGTAGATCCGGCGGGGGCCCCTGCCGGGGCAGGGAAGTTTGGCCGGGTACATGTGAGCATGCCCC
>CALHPT010000096.1 GCA_938036405.1 uncultured Tannerella sp. | reverse complement strand
GACATGCCCCGAGATACCCTTCTCGCAATAGATGAGATAGGAGCCGGTATGTATAAAGGTGAAAAGATTACGCGGGCAGAAAGACATGGTTGGGTGACTAAGTGAGGTTGCCTGACTTGCACCAATATGAAACGAAAAGAAACAATACAGATGCCTAAGTACAAAAAAGAGACTGTGAAACGCATCCTCGAGCTTATCGCCGCCGACACATACACCATTACCGAGATATGTCGAATGGTCGGGATAGGCAAGCGAACGTATCATTATTGGATGTCGGAGTATTCGGAGTTTGCCGCCGCTGTGGCAGATGCGGAGGAGGAGCGCATGCAGCGCATTGCGCATGAGGCGAAAAAGTCGCTCATCAAGAAGGTGGCCGGCTACACGATAGACGAAACACGCACAGTGACCGTCCCCGGCAAACAGAAGGATGAAAACGGGAGGCCTATACCGGTGGTCAAGGAGCATACGGTGACGAAGAAATACTTCCCGCCCGATACGGCTGCGATCATCTTCACACTTACAAACCGTGACCCCGAGCACTGGAAGAATCGCATGAATACGGAGGTGACCGGCAAGGACGGGCGCGACCTCTTTGCTGGCCTCTCGGATGAGGAGCTGAACGCCCGCATTCGGACGCTGCAAAAGAAGCTTGGGGAGGGTGAGTCGCAATGACACGCGCCGACCGTGAAGCGTACTACGTGATGCTCTCCGAGAGCCTGACGCGGAAAGCGCGCACGGATCTGCTGAGTTTCACCGAGGCCACGATGCCCAACTTCGACCCGGCTGAGTTCCATCGCCGCTACTACGCCCGCCTGACGGACTTCGCCCGCGGCGACATAGACCGGCTGATGGTCTTCGTGCCCCCACAACACGGAAAAAGCGAAGGCTCCACCCGTCGGCTGCCGGCCTTTGTGCTGGGGCAGAATCCGGACGTGAAGATCGCCATCGTGTCGTACAGCGCTACGAAGGCGCGAAAGTTCAACCGGGAGATACAGCGCATCATAGATACGGAGGAATACCGCCGCATCTTCCCCGCCACGAGCCTCAACTCTACCAACGTCACCACCGTGGCGCGGGCATGGGTGCGCAACGCCGATGAATGCGAGATCGTAGGCCGGGCGGGCAGCTTCAAGACTGTGGGCGTGGGCGGTCCACTGACGGGCGACCCGGTCGACCTGCTGATCATGGATGACATCTACAAAGACGCCAAAGAGGCTTGGTCACCACGGGTGCGAGAGAACATCTCCGACTGGTACGACACCGTTGCCGAGACGCGTCTACACAACCACTCCCGGCAGCTGATCGTCTTTACCCGCTGGCACGAGGATGATCTGGCCGGCAAGTTGCTCCGAGAGCAAGGTGCGTATGACCCGTTGACGAATCCCCGCGGGTGGGAGGTGGTGGTCTATCCGGCGATCAAGATCGGTGCGCCCACCGAAGTAGACCCTCGGCAGGAGGGGGAGGCACTTTGGCCGGAGCGGCACTCGCTGGAAAAGCTGCAAACCATTCGCGCCCGCAACCCTCACGTGTTCGACTCGCTCTATCAGCAAGACCCGAAACCCAGCGAGGGACTGATGTACGACCGCGGATTCCAGGAATACGAATACCGCCCCGCCGCGGAGCGCGTCACCCGCAAAGCCTACGTGGATTCGGCGGACACGGGCGCCGACTACCTCTGCGCCATCGTCTACGATGAGACGGAGACGGGCAACTACATCGTGGATGTGCTTTACACGCAGCGCCCGATGGAGTACACCGAGCCGGCGCTGGCTGAGATGCTCTCCCGGCATGCCGTCTCGGAGTGCGTCGTAGAGTCAAACAACGGCGGACGCGGATATGCCCGTGCTGTGGAGCAGCAATGCCGGCGCATGGGCAACGATCGCACGCACTTCAAGTGGTTCCATCAATCGCAAAACAAAGCCGTGCGCATCTTCACCCATTCGGCCGCTGTGCAGAATCTCATCTACATGCCCCTCGGGCGGCAGCGCCACTTCCTGGAGTTTGCCGGGGGGGGCTGCGGGCCCCAGCGAAGTTTGCCTGGTACATGTAGGGGCGGCCTCTGCCGAGAGAGAGGGAAGTTTGGCCGGGTATCCGCGTAGGGGCGGCCTCTGCCGAGGCAGGGAAGTCTGCCGGGTACCCGGTGTAGGGGCGGCCTCTGCCGAGGCTGGGAAGTTTGCCGGGTACCCGGTGTAGGGGCGCACCCCCTGCCCAGAGAGAGAGAAAGAAAAAAAAACTTTGCAGCGATCCATTGTCGTGACGAAAAGCCTACTTCACCTTTGCCGCCGAACCAAAAAACAACAACACTAACAACCTAAAACAACAACCGTATGGACAAAGATTTAGAGATTAAGACCGTCGGACAGACGAAGCTCGACAACGCGATGCACGTGACC
>CALHPT010000095.1 GCA_938036405.1 uncultured Tannerella sp. | reverse complement strand
GGAAGACGTAAGGCGGCCATTGCCCGTGTATACGTTAGCGAAGGAAATGGAAAAATTACGGTGAACCGCCGTGAATTGTCCGATTATTTTCCCTCCCCGATCCTGCAATTCGTAGTGAAGCAACCCCTCAGTGTGTTGAGTGTGGACGGCCAATACGATATCAAGGTGAATTTGGTCGGCGGCGGATTTAAGGGACAGTCGGAAGCGGCTCGTCTGGCGATCACACGCGCATTGATTAAGATCAATCCCGAGTCGAAGCCGACACTTAAGGCCGAAGGTTTCGTAACACGCGACCCGCGTGCGGTAGAACGTAAGAAACCGGGACGTCCGAAAGCGCGTAAACGGTTCCAGTTCAGTAAACGTTAATGTCATTTGTGAGTTGCTTGCAAGTAGAAAAGGCGTTTAGTATCTAAATTGTCCGGATTTTTTCTGCATGGAGAAATGTCGGAGAACTACCGGACGGTTGAATGAAACAGAATGTAAACGATTTAACAACAAAAGAAAGAAATGTCAAGATTAAATTTTGATCAGTTATTGGAAGCAGGCGTTCATTTCGGACACTTGAAAAGAAAATGGAATCCTGCAATGGCTCCTTACATTTTTATGGAGCGCAATGGTATTCACATCATTGATTTGTATAAAACCGCTGCGAAAGTAGACGAAGCGGCGGAAGCGCTGAAGAACATCGCCTGTTCCGGACGGAAGATCCTGTTTGTGGCGACTAAGAAACAAGCCAAGCAGATCGTAGCCGATAAAGCAACGTCGGTGGGTATGCCCTACGTGATCGAACGCTGGCCGGGCGGTATGCTCACCAACTTCCCCACAATCCGCAAGGCTGTGAAGAAGATGACCAACATCGACAAACTCACGGCCGACGGTACCTACTCCAATCTCTCTAAGCGCGAGATCCTGCAAATCAGCCGTCAGCGTGCAAAGCTCGAGAAGAACCTTGGATCGATCGCCGATCTCACGCGTCTTCCTGCTGCCCTCTTCGTAGTTGACGTATGCAAGGAACACATCGCCGTGAAGGAAGCTATCCGTCTCGGTATTCCCGTGTTCGGCATCGTTGATACCAACGCTGATCCTAACCTCGTTGATTTCGCAATTCCCGCCAACGACGACGCTACTGCCAGCATCGAGGTCGTTCTCGACGCTGTTTGCGGTGCCATCGCTGAAGGTCTCCAAGAACGCAAGGTCGAAAAGGCCGCTTCTGACGAGAAGAACGAAGACGAAGGCAAGGGTCGTCGCAGCCGTCAGGCACGTACCGAAAAGAGCGAGGAAGCTCAGGCTTAATCGCCCGATCGGACTTTTCGGATAACTCAGAGCGAGGTGGAGCCTGCGCCATCGTGCACACGCATGGTGGCCACCTCAACCTCGCTCTTTTCTTTTTAACTCAAGGATCTCCCTGATCCAACAACCCCCATATCAGCACCATGGCTGTAAATATTGAAGACATCAAAAAGCTTCGCGCCCTCACCGGCGCAGGTCTCAGCGACTGCAAAAACGCTCTCGCAGAAGCAGAAGGCAATCTCGACGCCGCAGTAGAACTCATCCGCAAGCGCGGTCAAGCCATTGCCGCTAAGCGCTCCGATCGTGAGGCTGCCGAAGGTTGCGTACTCGTGAAGATCGATGGTAACTTCGGTGCCATCCTCGCCCTCAAGTGCGAAACCGACTTCGTGGCTCAAAACGCGGACTTCGTGGCTTTGGCCAACGAAATCATGGACGCTGCAGTTGCAGCTCGCTGCAAGACCCTCGACGAGGTGAAGGCACTCACCCTCGGCGACCGTTCGGTGGCTGAACGCGTGACGGATCAGTCCGGTATCACGGGCGAAAAGATGGAACTCGACGGCTACCAAGTGGTAGAGGGCGAGAACCTCGCAGCTTACAACCACCAAAACAACAACACCCTCTGCACCCTCGTAGCCCTCAGCGCCAAAACTGAAGATCCTACCGTAGGTAAGAACGTGGCTATGCAGATCGCTTCTGCATCTCCCGTGGCTATCGATGAGAGCG
>CALHPT010000094.1 GCA_938036405.1 uncultured Tannerella sp. | reverse complement strand
CGGCTTCTGGTACTCCGTGCGCGTCAGCACGTTCTTCTTGCTCGTTTGCAGTGTTGTCGGGTGGATTTTTTCGGATCACATCATTGTCCTCTTTCGTCGTGATCCAGAAGTCGTAGCCGTCGGTACCGTTGCACTGAAGTGGCAGCTGGCTTCGCTGCCACTCACCGGACTGATTATCGTCAGCAATATGTTCACACAGACCATCCGTAAGCCTATTCGGGCTAACATCTTAGCGGCGGCACGCAGCGGCCTCTTCTTCATCCCACTGATGGTCATTTTGCCGCGCGCATTCGGTTTGATGGGCGTCGAAATGTGTCAAACCGTCAGCGACGTACTCGCTTTCTCCCTGACCCTCCCCATTCTCTACAGCGCCTTCCGCGAGATGCGGTAAATCCTCGTAAGAAGCCGTTTCGGCCTCCTCCATCCCCTCTGTTTTGATCGGATATACATAATCCACTGCTCCTGTTTTGGGGGAAGGAAAACTTTTTGCCTGCCAACTGGAGCCACCTTTCATCCTTATGTCCCCAATATGGATGTATTCACAGAAGTAGGATGCGTTTTCTATTTGTCTAAGCCCTGGACCTATCATGCGTCGGAGCATCGGGGCTTCGTTCATCATTAGACCCGCTAAGTCTGCTCAAAGCCTCCGATGTCTTTTCAGCGCATTTTTCTCCTTGCGCCCCGCCTCTCCATATCCTTTTTATTGCCCGCCAAAGACGGTACGGAAATCCTCGAGGAGAAACAGTTTAGCCGTTTTCATGTCTGGCGATTCGGCAGGAGCAAGCTCGGTGGCCAGTGAAGTGACGCCCTTGTCGACGAATCCGCAGGGGTGGATAAGGGAGAAGTAGCTGAGGTCGGTCGAGATGTTCAGGGCAAATCCGTGCATGGTGACGAAACGGCGGCTGCGGACACCGATGGCACAGATCTTCCGAGCACGTGTTTTCCCGACGTCAAGCCAAACACCTGTGGCGCCGGACATGCGTTCGGCACGGAGGTCAAAGCGAGCAAGGAAACGGATAACGGTCTCCTCGAGAGCCTCGATGTATGCACGCAGTCCGAGGTGCAGTGGCTCAAGGTCAAAGACGGGGTAACCGGTGATCTGGCCGGGCCCGTGATACGTAATATCTCCGCCTCGGTTCGTGTGATAGAAGGCGACGCCACGCCGACGGAGGAGGTCTTGCGAGACGAGCAAATTGGCGTCTAATCCGTGTTTGCCGAGGGTGAGGACAGGGTTATGCTCGCAAAAAAAGAGTCGGCTGACGCCACTTTCTCCGCGAGGAGTTCGTTGAAGGCGGCTGTTTGTATTTCCAGCGCTTCGGCGTAATCGATGCGTTTGAGATCTTGGTAAATGAACATGCAATGGAAAAATGAAAAGCTGCTAAGAAGCTAGGCGTACGCGAAGACCATCAGGGGCACCTGGTATGCTTAAAATTTAATTCAATCGATGTCTTCGTCATCGTCTTCATCGTCGCTCAGGATGTCTTCGGGAGGCGTGGATTCGGGTGTAGGTTTGACCGCTGGAGCGGAAGATTGAGAGCGAGACGGTGTCGGAGCGGGTTTACTGTTGTCTGGTGGGGCAACATCGGCCGACGAAGGGCCTCCCACGCCGATAGGAACTACGCCCACCTTACGCATAAGCGAAAGAATAGCGCCCTGACGGCGACGCATATAAGCTGACGGTGCTCCGGGATTTCGTTTTCGTGGATTGGGCAGCGAAACAGCTATCAAGGCAGCTTCGGGA
>CALHPT010000093.1 GCA_938036405.1 uncultured Tannerella sp. | reverse complement strand
TGCAGGTGTTGCATAGTCCCGCCACACACTGTGAAAGGGCCGTGCAGGTGTTGCACGGTCATTTTACACACTGTGAAAAGGCCATGCAGGTGTTGCATAGTCATTTTACACACTGTGCCGGCGCCACGCAGGTGTTGCACTCTCTTTTCGCACACTGCGACGGTCTGCTCAAAGAGGGGGGGCAATAGGATGTTTACGGGTCCCCTTTCAGGGGATCACTCCGGACAGGCCTCCAACAGCTCACTGACCGTGCGGCCGAGCGTGGGGTGGACGATCGTGGGGGCGATCTCTGCGAGCGGCTCGAGGACGAAGCGTCGGAGGTGCATCAGCGGGTGGGGTAGGGTCAGGCGGGGCGTCTGGAGGCAGGTGTCGGCATAGAAGATGAGGTCGATGTCGATCGGGCGATCGGCGTAGGTGCCCCTGGGCGAGGATTTGACGGTGCGGCCCAGCTCGCGCTCGATCTGTTGCGTCAGGTCGAGCAAGGGCAGGGGGGCGAGGTCGGTGCGGAGGCAGAGGGCGACGTTGAGGAAGGGGTGGGGCGACTGGAAGCCCCACGGCGCCGTCTCGTAGCAACGCGACACGGCGACCGTCTTGCCGGCCCGTTCGGCCAGTAGCGCGATCGCCGATGTGATCAGTCGGTGTCGGTCGCCCAGGTTGGATCCGAGGCTGAGGTAAACGTCAGAGGGCATAGGATGAGCTAAAAACAAAAAGCCCCGTCGATCGGCAGGGCTTTTCGTTTTACACTGTTCGTTATTCCGTGTTTACTACAGGATGAGCATGGCGTCGCCATAGGCGGCGAAGCGATACTTCTCCTTGACGGCTTCGTCGTAAGCCTCCATCGTCAGCTCATAGCCCGTGAAGGCGGCTGTCATCAGCAGCAGCGTGGAGTAGGGCTGATGGAAGTTGGTGATCATCGAGTTGGCGATGGAGAACTCGTAGGGGCTGAAGATGAACTTGTTCGTCCAGCCGTCAAACTCCTTGAGGTGCCCATCCGTGCCGACGGCCGTCTCGATGGCGCGCATGACGGAGGTGCCGACGGCGCAGACGCGATGGCCGGTGTCGATGGCCGTATTGACGGCGTCGATTGTCTCGCGGCCGATGATCATCTGTTCGGAGTCGATCTTGTGTTTGGAGAGGTCCTCGACGTCGATTTCGCGGTAGATGCCCAGGCCGGAGTGGACGGTGAGGTAGACGAAGCGGCTGTCCTTGATCTCGAGTCGGCGCATCAGCTCGCGGCTGAAGTGCAGTCCGGCCGCGGGGGCCACGACGGCGCCCTCTTCGGTGGCGTAGATCGTCTGGTAGCGCTCCTTGTCCTCCTCTTCGGCTTCGCGGTTCATGTACTTCGGTATCGGCGTTTCGCCCAGCTCGTAGAGTCGCTTCTTGAAGGCGTCGTGATCGCCGTCGTAGAGGAAGCGCAGGGTGCGTCCGCGCGAGGTGGTGTTGTCGATCACCTCGGCCACGAGCGTCTCCTCTTCGTCGAAATAGAGCTTGTTGCCGATGCGGATCTTACGCGCAGGGTCGACCAGCACGTCCCACAGGCGCAGGCTCTCGTTCAGCTCGCGCAGCAGGAAGACCTCGATCCGTGCGCCCGTCTTTTCCTTGTTGCCGTAGAGTCGGGCGGGGAAGACGCGTGTGTTGTTCATCACGAACACGTCGCCGGCGCCGAAGTATTTGACCAGGTCTTTGAAGACCCGGTGTTCGATCTTACCCGTGTCGCGATGTACCACCATCAGGCGCGACTCGTCGCGGTAGTTTGTGGGGTGTGTGGCGATCAGTTCCGGGGGCAGGGTGAATTTGTATCTCGAAAGTTTCATGTGGCGTAAAAAGGGTATTTGGTCAGTGATTAAATACGTGTTGAATGTGCCGCGCCGAGGGCACGGTCTAAGAACTCCCCGATCTGATCCGGGGAGATGCAGCGCTCGAGCGTCATGTCGCCGCTGCGTGTACGTTGTAGAGCCGTGAGGTGGGCGCCCGACTGGAGCGCCTCGCCGATGTCGCGCGCCAAGGCCCGCATGTAGGTGCCTTTGCTGCATATACAGCGGATGCGGATCATGTCCGGCAGTTGGCAGTCGAGCAGTTCCATCTCTTCAATGACGATCGGCCGTGCCTCCAGCTCCACGTCCTTGCCACGACGGGCCAAGTCGTAGGCTCGTTTGCCGTCCACCTTACAGGCCGAAAACGTGGGCGGCACCTGTCGGATCTCGCCCGTGAATGCCGTGAGGGCCTCTTCCACCGCCTCGCGTGTGATATGCGCCGTGGGATACGTCGCATCGACCGGCTTTTCTAAGTCGAACGATGGCGTGGTGGCACCCAGCTTCAGCGTGGCGATGTATTCCTTCGTGTGACTTTGCAGTTCCTCGATGCGTTTCGTGGCGCCGCCTGTGCAGATCACCAAGACGCCCGTCGCCTTGGGGTCGAGCGTCCCCGCATGTCCCACTTTGATCTTCTTTACGCCTAAGCGTCGCGAGAGGGTGTAGCGAAACTTGTTGACCACGTCAAACGACGTCCAGTCCAGCGGCTTGTCGAAACCGATGATTTCCCCCTTCAGAAAGTCCATCACAGCAGCGAATAAACGATAGCCACCGCTCCGGCCACGACGCAATAGATGGCGAAATAGATCAGTCTGCCGCGCTTCACCACGCCGATCATCCAGCGGCAAGCCACGATGCCCGTCACGAATGCCGCCAAGAAACCGAGCACCATCGCCGCCGGTGAAATGCCGCCGAAGGCCGCCTCGGTCGATCCCGCTTTGAGGATCTTCACGACGTCCAGCAGGGCCTCACCGAGCACGGGGATCAGCACCATCAGAAACGAAAACTTGGCCACCGCCTCGCGTCTGTTGCCCAGCACCAGACCCGTCGCAATGGTCGTCCCCGATCGCGATAGTCCGGGCATCACTGCGCAGGCCTGCGCCACGCCGATCACGAGTGCGTCACGATACGAGATCTCTGGCTTCTCTGCCCGTGGCTTTATGAACGATGCCAGGCCAAGCAGCAACGCCGTCAGTAGCAACATGCAGCCCACGATGAGCAATCCCTCACCAAACACAGCCTCCACCCAGTCGCGGAAGAACAACCCTACAATGCCCACCGGTACAGCCGACAGCAACAGCTTGCCGACCATTGCCGTCTCATCGTTCCGTCGAAAAGCAAACAGTCCGCGGATCAGTTCGCCGATCTCGCTGCGCAGCACGACCAACGTGCTGAACACCGTGGCTACATGGAGCAGCGTCGTGAAGGCTAGCATTTCCTTCCCACTGTTCATGCCGAACAGTGTGCCCGCTATTGTCAGGTGGCCGCTACTGCTGACGGGCAGGAACTCCGTCAGTCCCTGGATCAGGCCCAGCACGATCGCTTCTGCCTCGTTCATGCCTCCGTCGTGTCCTGGTTCGTCGACGAACGCTTCCGGTCGCCTGCCAGAATGCCGAAGACCATCAGTATAAATCCGGCCATCGTCACAATCGGCGCTACCGAGATCCGTCGCTTGCTGAAGATCTCAGGGTTGAACGACACACCGTCCGTCGATCCGCCGCCACTCATCAGCATAAAACCCACAACGATCAGCACCACCGCGGCCCCGATCAGCATAAAGTTGAGTTTCCCCAACGCAAAATCTTTCATCTTATCTTCTTTATCCATGATTCAAATCACATTTAAATAGGAGCCACGTGGCTTACACGGAGTACAGCTGTCCCCGTTCCATATACAGGTAGCGGTTCACGGAGAAATACGCCGCACCAACCGACAGCGCCACGCCCAGCAGTGGCAACACGAGGCACACCGCTACTACCCCACCCACAGGCAGGATGCGGTCCAGCCCGCTCAGCTCGTTCTGCAAATAGACCGCCGTCAGCGCCAGCAACATATCCGCCAATCCCCCCGCCATCGCACCGTTGATCACGGCGCTGCGGATGAATGGCCGACGGATAAACTCCGGCGTGGCGCCCACCAGACGCATCGTGTAAATGAGAAAACGTTTCGAGTAAATGAGGAGCCGGATCGTGTTGCTGATCAATACGAACGAGATCAGCATCAACAGTGTGATCAGTAGTGCTAGCACCAGTCCAATCCGGCGGATATTGTCGTTCACCGTTTGTATGATGTCTTTGCGATAAGCCAGCTCCACTACGCGCACATCGGCCATCAGTTTCTTCTCGATCTCTTGCAGATTCTCCGCGTTCGCATACTCCGACTTCAGCGTCACGCCGATCGAAGCATGAAAGGGATTAAAACCCAAAAAGACTTCCGGGTCCTCTCCCAACTCGGCCTTCATCTCCTCAGCTGCTTCTGCCTTCGAGATGTATTCCGTGGAGCGCACAAACGGCTGAGCCTCCAGATAGTCTTGCATGCGGCGAATGTCTGCCTCGCGCAGGTCGTCCTTCAGCACAACCGAGAACGACAAGTTCTCCTTCATGTACACCGACAGCCCACGGCTCAGCAGCCCGAACACAAAAAAAACGCCCGTCATGTACAGCGCTAATGCGATGCTGATGACGGAGGTCAAACGTGAACTGAAAAACGAAGCCGAACCGGACTTTTTATTCAAAACCATGCGATGCGCGCGGGGATTAAAGCGTGCAAAAGAAAGGCTTATTCACCGCCTCTCCGTCCCCTTTGTGATATTTAACAGCCTTCTAAACACCCTTCAAGGTGCCTCCGAAGCGTCAATCAAACACCTCCCGACCGAGCAGTGTGGCCGATGTCGCCTCCTCCACCTCGACCTGTACGAAGTCGCCGATCCGGTGCCCCCCACGGTCGAAAACGACCACCTTATTGTGCTCTGTTTTCCCGTACATCCGCTCCCGCGAACGCTTTGAGAAACCCTCAACCAAGATCTCGAAACGCCGCCCCACGTCTCGCCGATTACTTGCCTCCGAGAGCTCGTTTTGCAGTGCGATCATCTCCTGTAGCCGCCGCACTTTTATCTCTTCCGGCACGTCGTCCTGCAGGTGTCTTGCCGCATATGTCCCCGGCCGCTCCGAATACTTGAACATGAAGGCCGAATCGTAGCCCACTTCACGCATCAGTGAGAGCGTGGCCTGATGATCCTCCTCCGTCTCGGAGTGAAAGCCGCAGAAGAGGTCTGTCGAAATGGCACACCCGGGCAGGATCCGCCGTATAGCCGCGATCCGATCCAAGTACCACTCTCGCGTGTAGCCTCGCTTCATCACCGCCAGCATCCGCGAACTGCCCGACTGTGCCGGCAGGTGAATGTATTTGCAGATGTTCCGATGCGCCGCCATTACGTGCAGCATCTCGTCGCTCATGTCCTTCGGGTGCGACGTCATGAAGCGGATTCGCATATCTGGCGCCGCCTCTGCAGCCCGCTCTAACAGCCGAGCGAAGTTCACATCCGCGCCCTCCGCAGGACGATAGAGATACGAGTTTACGTTCTGACCTAGCAGCGTCACATCGCGGTATCCCTTCGCCCGCATATCCTCGATTTCGGACAGGATGCTGTCCACATCGCGGCTCCGTTCCCGCCCCCGTGTGTAGGGCACAATGCAGTACGAGCAGAAGTTATTGCACCCCCGCATGATCGAAACGAATCCCGTCACATGCACTCCAGCGAGCTTCAGTGGCTTTACATCGCGATACGTCTCCTCCGTCGAGAGTGACACATTGACAGCCTTCTCACCGCGCTCTACCGCCCCCACAAGGTTCGGCAGATCCATGTACGAATCTGGCCCAGCGACCAGGTCCACGCCATGCTCCCGCACCAGCTCCTCCTTCGCCCGTTCGGCCATGCAACCCAGCACACCGATGATCAGCCGCGGCCGCCCCCCGCGCTTCAGTGACCGAAAATATTGCAGCCGGCTCACCACCCGCTGCTCCGCATTGTCGCGCACCGAACACGTGTTCACGAACACCGCATCCGCCTCCTCCAGCTTCTCCGTTAGCTCGTAACCATCGGTTTGCATCACCGACGCCACCACCTCCGTGTCCGCCACATTCATTTGGCACCCGTACGTCTCCACGTACAGCTTTTTTGTCTCTCCCTTTATCTTTTCGTTCATCGTATACCTAAAAAAATCGGGCGGCAAAGGTAGCCGCCACCCTGAATCTCCCATTGATCGAAGCAACGGCTCTTGCCATTCTCCTCCCATTCTGAAAAACACGCACAATCGGTTTTGCTAGTGTCACGATCTGTGCTAAGCCGATTGCGTGTGTTTTTGGGAGAGAAAGGGGGGAGGGAGCACTTCGCGGGAAGCTTTGGAGCAAAAAAAGCATCCCCCGCCCAAAAACGGAGGATGCCCCAGAACAATCGTAAAACGTGGGCGAAATGCCCGATTTTACTCGATGCGCTTGCTATTCTTGTTGAAGAAGATGTGCGACAAGTAGCCACAGATGATCAATGCAAGTCCGACAAGGAGCATGGTGTTGCCGCCTAATTGGCCTGTTGAGGTTGCAGCTAAAATGCCTACGCCGATGAGGAGGATGAGGACTCCCAAATACTTCAAAGCACCCATAGTTCGATCTATTACTGTTGATTAAATTACAAATTATACGCACAAAAGAAGAGATAAAAATCCGATCGCATGCGCGGGGCGGCGTAAAAAGTGCTCCAGAGAACGAGGCAAGGGACGTATCTTTGTTGCAAGAAAAGACTGACAAGAACGATGGCTAAACTGCTTTATTCCATTTATTTTATCCTGATCGCACTGCCGCTCTTCGTGGTGCTGACGGTGTTGACTTCGCTGACAACGATGGTGGGCTGCCTGCTGGGCGGCGAGCGTATTTTCTCGTATTACCCCGGCATGATTTGGTCGCGCCTCTCGTGCCTACTGGTGCTTTCGCCGGTGCGTGTGCGGGGGCGCGAGAACCTGCAGCGGGGCCGATCGTACGTGTGCGCGGCCAACCATCAGGGGGCGTTCGACATATTCCTGATTTACGGCTTCGTGGGAGTGCCGATCAAGTGGATGATGAAGGCTGGACTGGGACGCATTCCGTTGGTGGGCTATGCGTGTCGGGCGGCGGGATTCATTTTTGTGGACAACTCATCGCCGAAGGCTGCGCGCCGCAGTATCGCGGAGGCGGAGCGACGGCTGAAGGATGGCTTTTCACTGGCAGTCTTCCCCGAGGGGTCGCGGTCGAAGACGGGGCGGATGGGGCGCTTCAAGAAGGGGGCGTTTCAGGTGGCGCTCGACCGGGGGCTGCCCGTGGTGCCGATCACGCTTAATGGGCCGTATCACGTGTTGCCGATCGGCAGCTGGCTGGCCCGTCCGCACCGTCTGGAGATGGTGATCCATCCGCCGATTGATTGCGGTTCGTTGGCCGAGGGTGAGGATGAGTTTGCGCGCATGCAGCAGGTGGCCGATCGTACGCGAGAGACGATTGCCTCGGCACTCTGGGACGAGTTCAAATAGACCGGGACAAACAATCTCGAGAAAACAAAAGGGTCCTGCTGGCGGAGAATGCGAACCACCTCTGTCAGCAGGGCTTTTTTGTTGCCTTTACCGAATGATCCCTCGTCGGATGATGGTCAATCCTACGCCGGTGCGACGGCCGATCAAGTCGCCTCGATCGGCGGCGAGTGTGGCGGTAAACTCCCAGCCAGACAACGCGGCGTCGTGAGAATCGGGCAGGAGATAACGGATGTCGAGACGCAGAGAAGTATTATCGAGTGGCTTCAGCGTGGGGGCGTAGGGCGTACCGAAGCTGCGGAGGGTAGTGACGCGGGCGCGCCAGCCCCAGGGTCCGACGATGCCTCCTTCGGCGCCGATGTGCCACGCGCGGACGCGGTTGTGGAGGAAGGCGGGCGAACGGTTGGCGTTGTAGGTGGGCGAGAGGAGGAGCGGCGAGCCGATGGCACGTCCGAAGTAGGACGCTCCGGTGGTGTACTCACCGTTATTATAATAGTTGTCCGCACCGCCACCGTAGCCGGGATATTTCTTGTGGTCATACTGGATGAAATGGAAGGGGCCGCTCTGGTCCATCGTCGAGAGGTGCTCCACAACGATGCGGCGCACGTGGGGGAAGGGGGGCAGGTCGATGGAAATTCCCGCCAGGCCGTCGAGCCCGTTGTACCACTCGATGCCGGAGCGATCCTCCCAGAAGTGCTGGTAGTAGGCGGAGATGGCGAAGCGTGGGCCGGCGTAGTCGAGGCGGAAATCGAATGTGCCGTAATGGTTGCCGAGCACATTGATCTGATCCGAGACGGTGGCGTCGCTACCGCCCGATTGTCCAAGGATGATACGCGCGAAGTCTTTCAGCGACTGAGGCTGACGGCCCATCTTGGGCAAGGTCGATGTGCCGCCCCACTGCGCCATGTGGCGTATGCCAATCGTGAAGGCGAGCGGAAGGGATGCAGGGCGAGGATCGCGGAGGCGGAGGTAGAGCGCCTTGCGGTGCCACAGGACGCCCTGCACATAGTGGCGCTCGGGGGCGATGGCGGTGCGCAGATAGTCCGTGTCGAACGATCGTCCCACGGCAAAGTCGCCCCCTGCCGCGAGCCATCCGCCCGTCAGCGGGACGGCCATGAGGCGTGGCGTGTAGAGCGTGATCTCGGGGATGGGACGTGCGTTGGGCGAGAGAAGTAAGTCGCCGCTGCTTAGCGTCGGGTCGGGGCTGGTCGGGCGAGACGCTGCGGCGTTGCCATCCCACGCGCGACTGCCGATGGAGAGCGCGAGTCGGTCGCGGTAAGAGAGCGCGGCGTAAGCCTCCTCGACGAAGACGTGTCGCCCGATGCGTGGTGTAGCGGCTACGAGGCTCATTGCCGCTTTCCACCGCCAACGGTCGGTGAGCCGCCCCGTGTGTTGCACGCCTGCCTGCATGTAGCCACCGAAATGGGCGATGTCTATGGGCATCCGTCCGTGCGTGTGGCTGGCCATCCAAAAGGGTGTGCCGCCGTCGGTGGCGGCGCCGGAGAATGACACCTTATATAAAGTATGGGCAGAAGATGGGGGAGAGGCCGTGGAGTCGGCAGCCCCGTCTGCAGAAACGTGAAATGAAAGCGCGAGCGCCATCCATGCGAGGACGTGGCGGAGGGAGGAATGGGTGATGTGCATAAGTCTGAAATAATACGGGCGGCAAAGCTATCGTAGCGGCTTCATCTTGTGGCACAATACCCTGACGGTTGTGCAGGTAAGTCGAATATCTATCTTTGCGGCCGAATTTTTTAAGCGTAAGTAATACACATATGAACAATTACGAAACCGTTTTCATTTTAACTCCCGTTTTATCTGATGCACAGGTAAAGGAAGCGGTAGACAAAGTGAAGGCCGCACTGGGGACAGTGAAGGCAGAGATTGTGAACGAAGAGAATTGGGGGCTGAAGAAGCTGGCTTACCCGATTGACAAGAAGACGACGGGCTTCTACTGGCTGCTTGAGTTCAAGGCCGTACCCGAAGCAGTGGAAGTGCTGGAGACGCAGTTCCGCCGTGACGAGCGTGTGATCCGCTTCCTGACTTTCCGTCAGGACAAGTTCGCCGCTGAGTACGCAGCCAAGCGCCGCGGCCTGAAGGCATCGAAAGAGAGAGAATCGGCAGAGAAAGCAACCAGTAAAAAGGAGGATTAAACCACATGGCAACGACAAACACCCCCGCAGGTAACAACCAGTCTGAACTCCGCTACCTGACCCCGATGTCGAAAGACGTCAAGAAGAAGAAGTACTGCCGCTTCAAGAAAAGCGGAATCAAATACATCGATTACAAGGATCCCGATTTCCTCAAGAAGTTCCTCAACGAGCAAGGTAAGATCCTGCCCCGACGCATCACCGGCACCTCGCTGAAGTTTCAGCGTCGCGTGGCCCAGGCCGTTAAGCGTGCTCGCCACTTGGCCCTGCTGCCTTACGTAACCGATTTGATGAAATAACCCCCGTTAAAGCGAAACAGAACTATGGAAGTTATATTGAAAGAAGACGTAGCCAACCTGGGCTACAAAGACGATATCGTACACGTAAAGGACGGTTACGGACGCAACTTTCTGATCCCGCAGGGGAAGGCTGTGATCGCCTCAGAGTCTGCACGCAAAGTGCTCGCAGAAGTGCTCAAGCAGCGCGCTCACAAGATTGCCAAGATCAAGGAGGAAGCGCAGGCCATGGCCGAAAAGATGAAGGGCGTATCGCTCACCATCGGCGCCAAGACCAGCTCCACGGGCACGATCTTCGGCTCGGTGACGAACATTCAAATCGCAGAAGAGCTGGCTAAGCTGGGCTTCGAGGTCGATCGTAAGATCATCCGTATCAAGGAAGACGCAGTGAAGGAAATCGGCTCGTATAACGCCACGGTGAGACTCCATAAGGAGGTGTCGGTCGAGATCCCCTTCGAGGTGATCTCGGAAGCATGACCCCGCACCCGGAGTCTTTTCCAGAAACCGGATAGAAGCAGAAGAGAGTGTCCGAACATGAGCGTTCGGGCGCTCTCTTTTTTTGCACCCAAACAGATGCTCCTCCCCACCGCCTACTTAGGCCCCATCCCCTACTACCGCCTCATGCACCGCGCCACCGAGGTGCGCATCGAGGCCTGCGAACACTACCCGAAACAGACGCTCCGCAACCGTTGCCTGATCGCCACCGCCGGCGGTGTGCAGGCGCTCACTGTGCCCGTCGTACGGCCCGACAACCCCAAGGCGCTTACGCGTGACATCCGCATCTCCGACCACGGTCGGTGGCGCCATCTGCACTGGCAAGCCCTGGTCTCGGCCTACGGCATGAGCCCCTTTTTCGAGTATTACGCCGACGACTTTGCGCCGTTTTATGAGCGGCCTTACACGTTTCTGATCGACTACAACATGGCCCTCCAGTCGCTCGTCTGCGAGCTGCTCGACATCAGCCCGACGGTCGGCCTGACCGACGTGTACATGCCCCCGGAGTCAGTGACGGACGACCTGCGCGAGGCCTTCACCCCGCGTACGCCACGCCCCGAGCACCCCGACCTGCCGCCGCCGCGACCCTACCACCAAGTCTTCGGGCGCAAACACGGCTTCCAGCCCGACCTTAGCATCGTCGACCTGCTCTTCAATATGGGGAACGAGAGCCTGCTGTATTTATAAAGGGGCATCCTGGGTCAGGAAAGTGCTTTGCTGGCCAACAATGCAGATTCCTGGGTCAGAAAAATGCTTTGCGGCGTAACCATGCAGATTCCTGGGGCCCGAAGGCAGTTTGGTGTGACACGATCGCGCACAAAGACTGCCCCCAAAGCGCCTTGTGGCACAATAACGCCGCAACGAGGGCGTCCAAAAAGTGCATTGCTCGCCTACAATCTGGGCTCGGAAGGGTAATACCCGGCGCATTTGTCCGTTAAGGGTGAGGCCCGCCGCCCCAGAAGAAATGGCCGGGGGCCTTTGCCCTATTTTTGCCACCGATATTATTAGACAAAAACAAGATGAAGATTCTACGGTTGATTGGGCTTTTATGCCTCTTTCCCGCATGCCTTGCGGCTCAGCAGGGCAACGAAGTGTTCCGCTTTTTACGTTTCCCCATGTCGGCCCGGGCCGGCGCACTGGGGGGGCACACGGTCTCGCTCGTGGAGGCCGATCCGGCCCTCGTCTTTCACAACCCCGCGTTGCTGGGGGGCGAGATGAACGGCATGGTGGGGCTGAGCTATATGAACTACATCGGCGGTATCCACGTCGGTAGCGCCATCTATACACGTACACACGGCGACCGCGGCGCGTGGGCCGTCGGCCTCTCGTACATCAACTACGGGAGCATGAAGGAGGCCGATGCGCAGCGCAACCTCTCAGGCCACTTCTCTGCCTCCGACGCGGGCCTAAGTGCCACCTATTCCTACGACCTCTCGGATCGTTGGCGGGGTGGGTTGTCGATGAAGGTCCTCTACTCCGCCATCGCCGAATACTCGGCCTTCGGACTGGCCGCAGACGCCGGTCTTAGCTACTTCGACGAGGAGGCAGACCTCTCCGTCGGCATCGCGCTGAAGAACATCGGCGCTCAGCTCAAGGCCTACGATTCGCGTCGCAGTCGCCTGCCGTGGGACATCCAGCTGGGATTCACCAAGCGCATGGCCCATGCGCCTATCCGGCTTTCGATCACGGGCATGTATCTCAATCAATGGAAGTTCAAATACGTCGACGAGACGCTCACGGAGCGCAACGTAGACGATAGCTTCGTCACTACGCTGGCCAAGCACCTCGTCTTTGGTGTCGACTTCGTACCCTCGAACAACTTCTGGGTTGGCGTGGGCTATAACCCCAAAGAAGCGATGGACATGCGGCTTAAGGATGGCGGCAACCGGCTCGGCGGATTCTCGATGGGAGCGGGGCTACACGTCTCGCGGTTCGACGTCAGCATCTCCGCCGCACGCTATCACCCCTCGGCGATGTCGCTGATGTTAGGGTTGGGGATATCGCTCAATGACGCGAACCCTTAAGTACCCAGCCAGCTTCCCCGGCGTCTCTGACGCCTTGACTTTCTTTTCGCCTCCTTTTCTTGTGTCAAGACAAGAAAAGGAGTAAAGACAAGGTCAGAGGGCGTATGCGATACGCCCCTACCCCGTGACCAATTGGGGATCAAGAGGATCAGAGAGGGCAAGCCGGAAAGAGAATCAAATAAAAAGTACCCCCTAACTCTCACTATGACAAAGAAAATAATCGTGGCCATTGATGGCCTATCGTCGTGCGGTAAGAGCACGATGGCGCGCGAGCTGGCCCGTGAGGTCGGCTATGCCTATATAGATACTGGCGCCATGTATCGCGCCGTGACCCTTTACGCCCTCAGGCACGCGTTGCTGAGCCCCGACGGGGCGGTCGATGCCGCTGCACTCGAACGGCGCATGGGCGAGATCGACATCACCTTCCGCGTGAACCCCGCGACGGGACGCTCGGAGACGCATCTCAACGGTCAGAACGTCGAGGCCGACATCCGCGGCATGGAGGTGTCTGCGCTGGTCAGTCGCGTTTCGGCGCTGCCGTTCGTCCGCCGCGGCCTCGTGGCGCAGCAGCAGGCGATGGGCCGCGAAAAAGGGTTGGTGATGGACGGACGCGACATTGGCACGGTCGTTTTCCCCCAGGCCGAACTGAAGGTTTTTGTCACCGCCTCGGACGAGGTGCGTGCCCAACGACGTGTCGATGAGCTGCGGGCCAAGGGCACGGACGTGTCGATGGAGGAGGTGCTCCGAAACGTGCGCGAGCGCGACCGCCTCGACATGGAGCGCGCCGAGAGCCCCCTGCGCCGTGCGGAGGACGCCATCGAGTTAGACAACACCCACCTGACGATCGAGGGGCAGCGCGAACGTCTGCTCCAGCTCTTTCGGCAGGCCACGGAGGGAGAATAAGGTATGGTGAACGTAACCATCGACCAGGATTCGGGCTTCTGCTTCGGCGTCGTGAACGCCATCCGCAGCGCCGAGCGCGAGCTGACGCAGACGGACGAGCTGTACAGCCTCGGCGACATCGTCCACAACAGCCTGGAGGTCGACCGCCTCCGCTCCATCGGCCTACACACCATCGAGCACGCCGACCTCTCGCGGCTCGAGGGGCGCACCGTCCTTCTTCGCGCGCATGGCGAGCCGCCCTCCACCTACCGCCTGGCCCGCGAGCACCGCATCCGGATCATCGACGCCACCTGCCCCGTCGTCCTCCAGCTCCAGCGGCGCATCCACCGCTGCTACAACGAGATCAAAGGCACCCCCGCGCAGCTCGTTATCTACGGAAAAAAAGGCCACGCGGAGGTCAATGGCCTGGTGGGCCAGACCGACGGCACGGCCATCGTCATCGAGCACCCGGAGGAGGCCCTGACTCGCCTCGATTTTTCGCGAGACATCTACCTCTTCTCCCAGACCACGAAGTCGCTCGAGGGATTCGGCCAGACGGTCGAGCTGATCCGTGCGCACCTCGCCGCGGGCGTCCACTTCCGCTACTTCGACACCATCTGCCGCCAAGTCTCCAACCGCCTCTCCACGATCCGCGACTTCGCCGCGCGGCACGACTACGTCTACTTCGTGGCCGGCAAAAAAAGCTCCAACGGGCAAATGCTCTACGACCAATGTCGGCTGGCCAACCCCCGCTCCGTGTTCATCTCCGAGGTGGCCGAGATCACGGAGCCCCTTCCGCCTGACGTCCACAGCGTCGGCGTCTGCGGCGCCACCTCCACGCCTAAGTGGCTCATGGAAGAGGTGGCCGAACGCATCCGCACACTCAATGCCTGAACCTCGGGGCTCCCAAAAAAGATTCTTCTCAGGGAGCCTCCGAGTGCTTTTGGCCCCCCGAAAAAATTCTTCTTAGGAACCTCCGAGCGCTTTGAGGTCTCAAAAAAGAAACCGCTGAGCACCCTCAGACACTCAGAGGCCCCTTGGGGGAATCCCCCAAATGGTCCCAGCGTGCGTTTAGGTCTC
>CALHPT010000092.1 GCA_938036405.1 uncultured Tannerella sp. | reverse complement strand
GCACGATCACGAACGGCTCGCCCGTCGTGACCGACCTCCTGCCGGCCGATGGCGTGGAAGAGGAGGCGCTGCTCCGTGCCGCCTATGCGTTAGAGGTGAAGAGTGAGCACCCGCTGGCGCGGGCTGTAGCGGCCTACGCCGAAGCGCGCGGTATGCAGCCCGACGCTACGGATGCCTTCGAGGTGATCCCCGGCAAGGGGCTGACGGCGATGGTGGATGGGCGGCGGATTACGGGTGGCAGCCTTGCCTTCCTCTCGGAGCGGATCGGCACGACGGACGCCATCACCTCTGCCGCCGAACGCGTTGCGGGCGAGGGCAAGACACCGCTGCTCTTTGCCGCCGAGGATCGGTGGCTGGGGCTGATCGCCGTGGCCGATACGGTGAAGGATGATGCGCGCGAGGCCGTCGGCCGACTGCATGCGATGGGCCTTCGGACGGTGATGCTGACGGGCGACAATCAGCGCACGGCTGAGGCCGTCGGGCGACTCGTAGGCGTGGACGAGGTGATCGCGGGTGTGTTGCCCGACGGGAAGAAGGCGGCGGTGGAGTCGCTCCGTGGACGGTTCGGCGCCGTGGCGATGGTCGGCGACGGCATCAACGACGCCCCCGCATTGGCCACGGCCGACATCGGCATAGCCATCGGCGCCGGTACGGATGTGGCCGTCGACGCCGCGGATGTGGTGCTGATGAAGAGTCGGCCGTCAGACATTCCCGCCGCCGTGCGACTCAGTCGCGCCACGCTGCGCAACATCCGCGAGAACCTCTTCTGGGCCTTCATCTATAACGTCGTCGGCATACCGCTGGCGGCGGGCGTGTGGATCCCCGTGTTCGGCGTGGGCATGACGCCCATGTTCGGCGCGGCGGCCATGAGCCTCTCCAGCTTCTGCGTGGTGATGAATGCGCTCCGATTGAACTTCGTGAGGCTGCGTAAATAGGCGTTAGGAACGCCGCCAAGTTTGCCGGGTGCCCCACAGCTAAATTCCCCGGCCCCGGTGGGGCCTTGATCTTCTTTTGCCCCCTTTTCTTCCATCAAGGGAAGAAAAGGGAAATAGAGAGCAACTTTCCCCGCGCCATGAACCATGCGCCACGCAGGTTGTTTAAAGGACATAACAAAACATCAGAACAGAATGGCATTTATTAGAAACGACATCGCTACGGGCGATATGTTCCGCCACGTTTACGGCGGCATGACGAAGAGTGAACTGGACGAACGCGCGGCACAACTACTCAGCGCGTGGGGCTACAAAAAGGTCTCGGATACGGCTCAAGGCGCCGCAGTCTACGAAAAGGGCAACCGGGTGGCTCGACTGCTGCTGGGCGCCCTGGTGAAATACTTCAAGGTGTCGGTCACGACGTCCGTCTCTCCGTCGGACGAGGTGATCTGCGAGGTACGCACCGAGTCGTCCGGCATGTCGGGCGGTTTGATCGGAATGAATCAGGTGAAGACTGAGATGGGCAACCTCAACGCCGCTTTCCGCGACTTTTGACACCACCTAGGGCCGACACGCGATCGCGCCCGACGCGAAAAGCCTCCGAACACCCGCTTTGCAGCAGGTCTTCGGAGGCTTTTCTTGTGATACGGCCGGCCTTTCGCCCTACGGATCGAAGCGGCGCAGGAGCTTGATCTTGCCGTGCACCATCTTCACGATGCCCTCCTGTGAGAGCTCCTGCAAGACCCGGTTGAGCGACGGCCGCGCCACGCCGAAACGGTCGGCGATGTCTTGCTGTCGGGCGTAGGTGTCGTGCGTGTGCAGGTAGGTCAGGAGTTGCTCGCGGAGCGACTTGAGGGCGAAGCTGCCGATGCGCTGCGTGAGGACGAAACACTTGTCCGAGATCTCGCGCAGGTAGTTCTCCATCATGCGCATATCGGCGTGGAGCATCTTGAGCAGCGTGTCGCGATGGATCACGAGCAGCTCGCTCTCCGTGGTCGTCTCGATGCTGACCGGGAAGACGTTGTGCGTGGCCATGAGGAAGGCCGGCGCCAGCACGTCCCAGTCCGCGAATTGCTCCACGATGATTTGCTTGCCGCCCGCGCCGGCCATCCAGGCGTTGACCTGCCCGTGGCAGACGATGAGCAGCGTCCGACACGTGTCGCCCTGCATGGCAGCGAAGGAGCGCGGCGGGTAGGAACGGAGGGCGTAGCCATAGGTCTCGAGGAGTTCCGTGGCGCGCTCTGGCGTCAGCCCTCGGAAGAGCGCGCAGTGTTCGGTCAAATCTTTTGTCATCATGGGGGCAAAAGTAGGGATCGAAAGGCGTACAAGCCGCTGTTCGTGCCGCTTTGGGGAGGTCGGCAGCCGTTGGCGGAGCCATTTGGGGCACGTTTGGGTAGTCGGCAGTGCGGCAAGCTCGGAAAAGTGCCTCGTGTGGGGGATATCACCCCGTGCAGGTCCCTAAAAAATGCGTTTTTTAGATTCACTGGATAGACTGGGGTCTAATAAACAGCGTAGAAGAAAATCACCTAGTTCACCCGGCTTAAATTGAGGTTGAATATAAGAATCACATGATTCGATGAGCTTTTATTGTCTCCGTCGATGAAAGTCTCCTGATAGACATGGGTCAAATAAACCATGTGTATTTATACCGATTGATAGAATCGGCTTTCATTGACTGCGTTTGTTTGTATCGCTTGATGGGATTTACCCGAATTAACGGTGTGTATTTGCTTCAATTGATAGAGGTGGTTGGAATTGATGGTGTATATTTGTGCCGACTGATAGAAGTGATTATAATATACGATGTATGTAGAGGCCGGTTGAATCGTTGGGTTGGT
>CALHPT010000091.1 GCA_938036405.1 uncultured Tannerella sp. | reverse complement strand
CATAATCCACAAACGACACAGCAATGAATCCAGCAGAGTTCCGCCGCGGGGCGCAGTACATCTACACCGGCGGCCCGGTAGAATCCGAATACGTGACTTTCATGTATCCCGAAGTCAATCATTACCAATTCGCAGACGCCGACGGGCGCACGATCCGCCTCAGTTTCTCCGAGGCGCGGACGTTTATCCAGCGCATACATTAACAGACAACGCCCCCGCTATGGGGTATTCATCCAACCAATAAAACCCACAAAACATCATGGTAGTAACAGAACAAATCACACGTGGCACGACAGAGGTGCCCGCAGCCGGCGGCAACATCACCGTCGAAATAGAAGTAACGAACAATGCAAAGGGCGCGCCCATGCAAGTAGATGCCACCTTCAAGCGAAAGACGGATAAGCCGTACGATGCAACATATCTCGGTAGCGCGATGGCTGACGCCAAAGGCACCGTAGACTTTCACTTGAACGACCACGCACAGCTTCCTGACGACCTGAAGAGCTCCCTCTTCGCCTTAGTGCTGAAAGAGGCCGCCGAAGCCTTTGACACCAGACCGGAATCCAAGAAGTAGCCACAATCAACCTCACACCAATCACACAAACAGAAATGGAAACAACAGCCACACCCACCGCCCCGGCCATGCAGCCGCAGGGCACACGGCCAGAGAGGAACGTGACCTCTTACGAGGTGAGCGGGCTCGAGGTCAAACTCACAATTGACTACGTAAAGAAGTATATCGCACGCGGAGTCGCAGGACTCACGGATGAAGAGGCTTACGGCTTTATAGGATTCTGTAAATACAACTGCCTAAACCCCTTCCTGAATGAAGCCTTTTTAATCAAATACAAGACGGGGGATGCCCCCACCTACATCGTAGGAAAGTACGCCTTTATGAAACGTGCCGAGGCGTGCCCGGATTTCGACGGCTTCGAGGCGGGTCTGATTCTCAAACGCGGCGATATGATCGTAGAGGAGGTTGGTTCACTTATGCTCCCGGGCGACACGCTCTTAGGGGGCTTTTCGAAGGCTTACCGAAAGAGCTGCAAGTACCCATTCGTAGCCCGCGTGGCACTCAGCGAATACAGCACAGGCCAAGCCCTATGGGCCTCCAAACCCTCCACGATGATCCGCAAAGTGGCGATCGTTCACGCATTGCGCGAAGCCTTCCCTACGCAGCTCGGAGGCCTGTATATCTCCGAAGAGATGCCAGAGCCCGAAGATGCCACCTACGAAGACGTCACCCAGCGCCTCGAGCGCGAAAAGGCC
>CALHPT010000090.1 GCA_938036405.1 uncultured Tannerella sp. | reverse complement strand
AGACTTAGGAACAACCAACTCGTGTGTCGCCGTATTGGAAGGCAACGAGCCGGTAGTGATTGCGAATAGTGAGGGTAAACGCACCACGCCTTCCGTGGTAGCTTTCGTAGAAGGTGGCGAACGGAAAGTGGGCGATCCGGCCAAACGACAGGCCATCACTAACCCGCAGAAAACGATTTTCTCGATCAAGCGCTTCATGGGCGAAACGTTTGATCAGGTACAAAAAGAGACCTCCCGCGTGCCGTATAAGGTGGTGTGTGGAGACAACAATACGCCGCGTGTCGACATCGACGGACGGCTCTACACGCCGCAGGAAATCTCGGCCATGATCCTGCAAAAGATGAAGAAGACGGCCGAGGATTATCTGGGTCAAGAGGTGTCGGAGGCTGTGATCACGGTACCGGCTTACTTCAGCGACGCGCAACGTCAGGCCACCAAAGAGGCCGGTGAGATCGCTGGCTTGAAGGTGCGCCGTATCGTTAACGAGCCTACGGCCGCATCGCTGGCTTACGGTCTCGACAAGGCAAATAAGGACATGAAGATTGCCGTCTTCGACCTCGGTGGCGGTACGTTCGATATCTCCATTCTGGAGCTTGGCGGCGGCGTCTTTGAGGTGAAGTCGACCAACGGCGATACGCACCTCGGCGGCGACGATTTCGACCACGTCATCATCGACTGGCTGGCCGAGGAATTCCTCAAGGACGAAGGCCTCGACCTGCGCAAGGATCCGATGGCGCTGCAACGCCTGAAGGAGGCTGCAGAGAAGGCCAAGATCGAGCTCTCCAGCTCGACGAGCACGGAGATCAACCTGCCCTACATCATGCCGGTGGACGGTGTGCCCAAACACCTCGTTCGCACCCTGACCCGCGCCAAGTTTGAGCAGTTGGCCGACACGTTGATCAACGCCTGTGTGGAGCCGTGCAAGCGCGCCCTGTCAGACGCTGGCATGTCGACGTCGGACATCGACGAGGTGATCCTCGTGGGCGGTTCGACACGTATCCCGGCCGTGCAGCAGCTGGTGGAGAAGTTCTTCGGCAAAGCGCCGTCGAAGGGCGTGAACCCGGACGAAGTCGTGGCCATCGGCGCAGCCATCCAGGGCGGTGTCCTCTCGGGCGACGTGAAGGATGTGGTGCTGCTCGACGTAACTCCGCTGTCGCTCGGTATCGAAACGATGGGTGGCGTGATGACGAAGCTGATCGAGGCCAACACAACGATCCCCACGAAGAAGTCGGAAGTCTTCACTACGGCCGTCGACAATCAGCCGTCGGTTGAGATCCACGTCTTGCAGGGCGAGCGTTCGCTGGCCAAAGACAACAAGTCAATCGGCCGCTTCCACCTCGACGGCATCCCGGCCGCTATGCGCGGTGTGCCGCAGATCGAGGTGACGTTCGACATTGACGCCAACGGTATCCTCAACGTCTCGGCCAAGGACAAGGGCACGGGCAAGGTGCAGAGCATCCGCATCGAGGCCTCCAGCGGCCTGAGCGACGACGAGATCCGCCGCATGAAGGACGAAGCTGCGGCCAACGCCGAAGCGGACAAGAAGGAGAAAGAGCGTATCGACAAGATCAACCAGGCGGACAGCATGATCTTCCAAACAGAGAAGCAGCTGAAGGACCTCGGAGACAAATTGCCGGCCGACAAGCGTTCTCAGATCGAGGCTGCGCTGAGCAAGCTCAAGGATGCACACAAGGCGCAGGATCTGGCTGCCATCGACACGGCCATCGCCGAGTTGAACAACGTCTTCCAGGCCGCCAGCCAGGACCTCTACAATGCGCAGAGCGCACAAGCCGGTGACGCCGGTCAGTCCTCAGGCAACGCCTCCGCGGGCAATGCCTCGAACAACGACGGCGGCAACGTCACGGATGTGGACTTTGAAGAGGTGAAATAATCCTCCCCCCCTCTAAGAGCGTTATTCGTACCATCATACAAGTGTGAGGAAATCGCAGTCGGCTATGTGGCGACACATACGCAGGCTGCGATTTCTGTGTAATAAGAGAGATATTTTATGGGTTATCCTATTGACAGAAAACTTGTCATAGCAGTGGCGAGTAGTGCATTATTCGACTTAACGGAATCCGACCGTTATTTCAAAAAGCATGGGGATCGAAAGTATCGGAGATTCCAAGAAAAGAACATTGACAAACCTTTTAAAGAAGGGGTTGCTTATCCGTTTATCAAGAGGCTACTAGATCTGAATCTTTCATTTCCAGAAAAAAAACCTGTAGAAGTGATCCTTATGTCGAAAAACAGTCCGGAGGCTGGCGAAAGAGTTTTCCGATCCATTGAATTCTACAAGTTGAATATAACAAGAGCTTGTTTCACCTCTGGAAATCCACATTATCAGTACCTACCAGCATTCAATGCTTCGTTATTTCTTTCAGCAAATCTCTACGATGTCAAGGAAGCTCTAATGAATAACCATGC
>CALHPT010000089.1 GCA_938036405.1 uncultured Tannerella sp. | reverse complement strand
CCAGCAGGCGCTTCAGTTCAGTCCGCAGATCTTCCAGCAGCGCCGCGTCCCATTCCCGGCCACCCTTACGAATGGCGCGTGCCTCGAGGATGAGTTTGCCGACGATATACTCGATCTGCTTTTTGTAATCGAAGTCTAAGGCCTCCGTAGCCTCCGCCGCGCTCGATGTGCCAGACAGTGTCTTGATCAGGTTTTGCAGCGAGCCAAAGAGGCGATAAAACTCTTTGCCAGCCTGCTCCAGATCGTCGCTGTTGAGATCGTATTTATCGGTGAAGCTGCGCAGTTGTTCGTTGACGAATCGCTCGTCGGCAATCATTTCGAAGTAGGCCTCGATGGCCTTCTCATAGTTGCGCGTGAGGTAGAGCAGGAAGGTGCGGAGCATCTTGGCTTCGATGTCGTCCTCGTCGCAGGTTTGGGCGAATTCGAGGGAACGGATGGCGCGGTCGTAGTCGCCCAGCTTGGCCATGATTCGGCCGTGCATGAACCAATAATCGCCGGAATAGGGATCAAGGTCGATCAGCTCTTCGCACTGTGTGGCGGCCTCCTGCCAGCGTTTCTGTCGCTCGGTGTGATAGCAACGCTCCTCCTTGAGGGTGACGTTTTCAGGGAAAAGCTCCAAGCCCAGGTTCACGACCAGCAGAGCCTCTTCGTTGCGATCCATCTCGACGAGCATAGCGGCCAGAGCCTCGTAGATCGCCTCCGTGTCTTCGTTCGCGGGCATACGTCGGAGCAGGGTGGTGGCCTCGTCAGCTCGGTCGGTGGCATAGAGACATTCCAGCTCCATGGCGTTGAGGATCATTGTCTCCGCGTCGGCATGGTTGCGCAGCGAGGTGATCATTTGCAAGGCCTTATCGTACTCCTTGTCGTACATGTAGAGCCGACATTTCATCGTCTGTATCTCCACATCCTCGGGGTGTAGCCTGAGCCCCAACTCCAGGGCTTGCGTGTAGCCTCTGCGATCGTCCTCTTCGTCGAAATGCTCGATCAATTCTACGATCTCGTCGGCATCGAAGTAAGCCTCCGTGCCGTGTTCGCGCATCTCGTTAAATCGTTCCAGTGGGGTCATCGGTTCTTCTTCTTGCTCCAGGTGTCGCGCAGGGAGACGGTGCGGTTGAAGATGAGACGTCCGTCGCGGCTGTCGGGATCGAGGTTGAAGTAACCCACGCGTTGGAATTGGAAATGGTCGTAGGGGCGGGCGGTGGCCAGATCTTCCTCTACGTAGCAGTCGGTGAGCACCTCGAGGGAGTTGGGATTGAGCAGCTCGAGGAAGTCGCGATCCTTCTCCTCCGTCGGGTTTTCCGCCGTGAAGAGTCGGTCGTAGAGGCGTACCTCGGCCTGGAGTGCGTGCGAGGTAGAGACCCAATGGATGGTGCCCTTGACGCGACGGTTACTTTCGGGCATACCGGTCTTTGTCTGCGGATCGTATTCGGCATAAACCTCTGTCACCTCGCCGGCTTCGTTCTTCTTGCAACCGGTGCAGCGGACGATGTAGGCGCAGCGCAGACGCACCTCTTGACCGGGCGTGAGGCGATAGTAATTCTTCGGAGCCTCCTCCATGAAGTCCTCGCGCTCGATATAGAGTTCGCGGGTGAAGGCGATCGGGTGTGTGCCCTCGGCGAGGTTCTCCGGGTTGTTGACGGATTCCATCATCTCGACTTGCCCCTCGGGATAGTTGGTGATGATGAGCTTCACGGGGTGGAGCACAGCGGCCACGCGGCGGGCGGTGGCGTTCAGATCCTCGCGCACGGCATGCTCAAGCAGGGCCACGTCGATGAGTCCGTCGTACTTCGTATAGCCGATCATGTCCACGAAGTTGCGGATGGAGGTGGGGGTAAAGCCGCGACGGCGATAACCGCAGATGGTCGGCATGCGGGGGTCGTCCCAGCCATTGACGCGGCCCTCCTTGACGAGCTGCAGCAGCTTACGCTTGCTCATGACGGTGTAGGTCAGGTTGAGGCGGTTGAACTCCGTCTGACGGGTGCGGTAATTGTCCTCGGTCTTGAAGGGGCTTTCGATGAGGCGGTCGATGAAGTAGTCGTAGAGCGGGCGGTGCACCTCGAATTCGAGCGTGCAGAGCGAATGCGTGACGCCCTCGAAATAGTCGCTCTGGCCGTGGGCAAAGTCGTACATGGGGTAGACGTTCCAGGTACGGCCGGTGCGATGGTGCGGCGTTTTGATGATGCGATAGATGATCGGGTCGCGGAAGTGCATGTTGGGCGATGCCATGTCGATTTTGGCGCGGAGGGTCATGGCACCTTCATCGAACTCGCCGCTGTTCATGCGCAAGAAGAGGTCGCGACTCTCCGCCGCGGGACGATTGCGGAAGGGGCTTTCACGGCCGGCTACAGTGGGCGATCCCTTCTGCTCGGCGATGGCCTCGGACGTCTGTTCGTCTACATAAGCATGGCCGTGATCGATGAGCCAGAGGGCGAAGTCGAAGAGCTGGCCGAAATAATCGGAGGCGTAGTAGATGTTTTCCCAGCGGAAGCCGAGCCATTGGATGTCCTCCTGGATAGAGTCGACATACTCGACGTCTTCTTTGATCGGGTTAGTGTCGTCAAAGCGCAGGTTGCACGTGCCGCCGTACTTACGGGCGATGCCGAAGTCGAGGCAGATAGCCTTGGCGTGACCGATGTGTAAATAACCGTTCGGTTCGGGTGGGAAGCGCGTCTGTACGCGTCCGCCGTTGCGACCTTCGGCCAGGTCTTTTTCAACCATTTGTTCGATGAAGTTGAGGCTCTTTTTGCCTTCCTCTTGGGGGGTGATTTGTTCAGCCATTGTGATGATGTGCTATGCGTTACGAATCCTGTTTAATTGAGGGCGCAAATTTAGTATGCGAATCGAGTTTCGCCGGGGACGTAAATGCACCCCTGTAATACGTTCCGAGGTGGTCGTAATA
>CALHPT010000088.1 GCA_938036405.1 uncultured Tannerella sp. | reverse complement strand
CTTCGGCTACTCTGGCGGCTCGGTTACTGACGAAGGTGGTATCGTAGACCTGCCCGCAGAGGCTGATCCGATTGGCGATGATGTGGATGTGCAGGTTGTCGGTGTCTTTGTGCGTGACGGCCACCCATTGATGGTCGTCCAACCCCATCTGTTTGGCAAAGAGCAGGGCGAGGCGGTTCAGGGTCTTGAACGTCGTCTGCGGCTCGTCCTGCGGGGCGATGCCGATTTCGATGCGCAGGAACTTGTTTTTGCAGCGACTGTTGTAGTCGCCAATCAGCCTCATTTCCTCGTGAATCTCCTTCGGCGTTTCGCTACACAGGTTGTGGAGGGCGAGGATCCGGCCGAGCTTTCCTTCTCGGAAAACGTACTCCAGCGCGTTGCCTCCGTGCGCAATAGCCTTACACTTTGCGATCATGATCTTCGATATTTAAGCGCTTAAATACCTCCTCTGGGACCTGATAGCGAGGGCTAAAGAACCGCTTAAAAGCGATCTTGGCGTAGGTGGCGAGGGACTTCGTGGCGTCCACCCAGGAGGAATCTTTGACCTTGATCAGGTTAGAAATGTGCGCGTAGAATAGCGCTGTCTGACGGAGGATAGCGAGGGCCTCCTTCTCGTTGTCGCCCATCGGAGGGACGGCAATGACGGATCCGCTGAGCAACATCTCGCGGCAGTAGTCGGAGTACTTCCGCCCTGCGTTCGTGGCTCTCGAACGGATCCGTTCCTTTTCCTCGGCCGTGCATCTGACCTTGATGAAGGCCGTCTTGTTCGTCTTCTTGTCTTCCTTTTGGGGGTGTCTTTTCATGTGGATAGGTCTTTTCTGTGGTGCTTATTCTATGGTTTAGGCCGATGAGAACGGATGTGATTACGGCCCTCTCCCTCGGGCTGTGAGGCCGGGGGAGCAAGCGCAGTTTGTGGGAACAAACTGACGTCTTGCATTACCGTCGTCACGCTCCGTTACATACCCGCTGTATTTCTTTCAATCAGTGCATGCCATGCGTTCAGACGTTTGCTGCTTGTCGAGCGTGCTCCTCGTTTGTGGACTCTTTGACGACTTAGCGTGCTCGGATTACAGCTTTCGCCACTCCTTGATCTCCTCGGCGTAGTCCTCCAAATGGGCGCGCACGATGCGTTCCACGAAGCTCGAGAGGTTGGCGCCTCGATCTCCCAATCGACGGACAACGAAGTCGGTGCGCTCCTGAGTCGCCCGACTCAAATAGACTGCCCGACGTTCGATCAGCTCTAAGAGATCTCCGTTGAGGTACGGAGATCAAAAACACTTGTCGGAGAGATCTCCGTAGGGGTACGGAGATCAAAAACACTTGTCGGGAAGATCTCCGTAGGGGTACGGAGATCAAAAACACTTGTCAGGGAGATCTCCGTAGGGGTACGGAGATCAAAAACACTTGTCGGGGAGATCTCCGTAGGGGTACGAAGATCAAAAACTGATGTGCGGGGCCTTCCATCGGCTGACGGAGATTAAAAGTACCTGCACTTGGGCTTATCGCCAATTTGACACGGTTGCCTTGTGCTTCCGCCGCGGCCTTCGGCGTAGTCAATCCACAGGTTCTTCTCGGTATCCACCTTGAAGCTGGGGTGGCGTTCATCCCGCAATGGTGAACGGTACATTGCATAGGCCGCCAGCCGTCGGACGGGCGTAATGCCTTTACTTTCCAAGTACGCCGTGATGGGATACCGCTTGATGGTCGATAGGTTTTCTTCTTTCATGGTGATCAAACATTGAGATGGGTAATAAAATGGTGGGATGTTTTATTGGAATGCACGTGATTTAAGATCAAACACCCGTACTTTTTGGCTTCTTCTTACTACAAACTACAATCGCCATAATCGATTGTTTTCCAATAGCATCCATGCAAATCGAAGTCACTACGCAGCTGACTACATGTTACTACTACAGATTTGAAGGAGGGGACAGGGGAGAATCTTTCGGACTTTGTAGACATACAGCGGGCTGCCGCCGTTTCGCCGCCGGCTGACCTTGATGTATCCGACCCTTTTCAGCGCCTCGCCCATACGTTTGGCCGTGAGCGACTGGCGCGTATAGGTGCCGAGGTAAGTCAAGATTTCGGTCGTTGTCAGGTAGGAACAATCACTGTCGGTGGTCGGCAGCTCGAAACAGCGCAACAGGAGCTCCATCTCCGCGGTCTGCACTTGGAACGCCTCACTTTCGCGGTATAGCTCCGCGATCTCCTCGTCGTTGAACCAATACCGATAGCCCGATTGCAACAGCGATTTGGCCTCCGCATAGACGGCGTCCATCGAGACTGCTCTCGCCCGATCGATGTCGATGGAAAGCACCTCGAAGGGCAGGAAGCGCCTGCTGCCGGTGGGGGCGGTGAGGAAGTCGTTGCCGTTCACCGAGGCCACGAAGCTCGCCATGTGGGGGTGCTCCTCCACATGCTTGTCGTAGGGCATGCGGTACTTGACCATCGGGCAGGTGATCAGGTTCTTCAGTTCGTTTTCATCTCGCTTATTGAGCGCCTTGAGCTGGTCGTCGATGTTGATGATGAGGTTCTGCCCGACGTAGGTCAGCGTGTCTTTTTCCTGCGGATAGATCTTGCCGGTATAGCTGTAGCCCTGCAGTTTAGGCGGGCAAAGCAGGTCGAGAAACGTCGTCTTGAATCGCCCTTGTTCACCGGTTAAGACCAGGCAGGTGTGGTTGCGACACTCGCGGTCGTCCATTGCGTTGGCGACTACAGCTACAAGCCATTTTGTCAAGTACAGCGGCCATTTCTCTGGGTTACGGACAACGACGCAGTCGGCTAATTCACGGATGGCATGCGCTGCTGATTCATCCGGAACAGCGGTGGACAGGGCTTTGAAATACGCCTGTATGGGATTGACACGGGGCGAAAAACTGCTTTCGATGATCGAGTAGAGGTTGTCTGGGGAGGTCGTGATCCCGGCCTCGTTGTCAAGTTCGCGACGCAGCGTGTTGATCTCATAGCGACCGACTTTTACGAATCGGGTGTCCTCCCGGCCGCGATATTCCGCCCGTCCCCAAACGGTATTGTATCGGAACGTGTAATGCCGGGCGAGGTAGGCCTCGATCTCCCCGTTCTTTGATGAACGCCCGCCGTTGTCCGGTGTTTTATCGACGTTTATGTTGCTTCTATCTGCCTGTTTCTTCATGGCTGGCTGGGATGAGTTTTCGGGGGTGAAAGTGTGATGAGCATCCCCGGCATCCAAGCATGCAGCGTTGTCCGGCATAATGTTGCGCCCGTTTGCTGCTGATTTCTTCGGGGAGCAGGGCTTACAAGAAAGCGATTTGTTCTTCCGATAAGACAAAATGGCAGTGAAAGAAAAGGAGGTGCGGAACGATTCGCGGGCTGCTATCTGCTTTCCGTTGCGGCTGTTTTCCGAATAAGCGAAAGCCGCCCCTTGCTGCGCCGGTTGTATCCCTGCTATTCCATTTGCATCCCTACTGTTCCCGATTGCATGGGCAGCGTTTTGCGTGCAATTACGTTTGCCGCCGAAAACAGTAAAACCTAAATACCAACCAGAAAACTAATAAGTGAGACCATGAAGTATTTGATTATTACAGAGGACGATTGGCAGAGTCTACGCGACGAAGTGCTGAGCCTCGCCGCATGTTGCCTGAAGGCTTTCGGAGAAGAGTCCAAACACACGGACTGGCTACACAACGGGGACGTCTGCCGACTGCTCGGCATCAGCAAACGCACCTTGCAACACTACCGAGACACAAGCGTGCTACCCTTCGCACAGATCGGGCATAAGTGCTATTACAAACGAGAGGACGTGAAGCGGCTGCTCTGCGTAAAGTCTGACAAAACGGCAAACACGACGAAGCGATGATGGAAGCGATTCAAGACTTGAGTATGGAGACGGGCGAGATGCAGGTGGTCATCTCAGCCTTGCAACGAGTAAGAGAAAGGATTCGGGAAGTGTCGGAGACGCACCGGCCTCTCTTCAGCGGCGAACACTTCCTCACGGGCAAGGAAGTTTGCGAGCGGCTCTACATCAGCCCCCGCACCTTGCAGGACTATCGCGATCGGAGGATCATCTCATACACGCAGTTTGCCGGCAAGATCCTTTACAAGGCCTCGGACCTCGAAAGGATCTTGGAAGAGAACTACAGGGGAGGCGGGAAGCGGTAAGGCTTGCAAACAAAGAGGAGGCTTTCGGAGAAGGGCGAGTTCCGAATGCCTCCTCTCTACGTATGTGGCGGGGAGGGATATAGGCCTCCTCTATTCGCCCTGTAAATCTTGGAGGATAACCCGGAGCGGTTCGGCGGCATTCGTTCCGAGGCGATACGCGACGATGTCAAGCAGTGCGGAGAGTTGGCGGGGCGTGATCCCGAGATGCAGGCATATGCCCATGTGGGCGCGTGCCATCGGTTCGACGCCTCCGACACCGGCAAGTATGGATAAGGTAGCCAGTTCGCGGTCGAGATAACTGAGCACGTCGCGTTCGAAGATGTCGGCAAAGAGGTGCTCCTTCAGGAAGCGATCGATCGTGGGGGCAAACTCGGCATAGCCAGCGGGACGGCCGTCCGAAGGCATACCCATGAGTTCCGAAAGCGTGTTTTGGCCGCGTGTGTACTTGTCGCCACGCGCCTTCGCCGGAGAGGCTTCGCGGCCAACGGGGTCGCTGATGCCAGCTGCCTGCCGCTCGTCCATCACGTCCATCATGGTTTGGAGGGCGCGCAGCGAGCGCGGAAAGCCGCAGTAGGCATAGGCGTGGATAAAGACCTCCTTGACCTCGTTCTGCGTCATTCCGGATTCGAAGGCGCCCGCGATGGCGGTCCGTAGTCCGTTCAAGTCGCCGTGGGCGGTATAGACACCCAGCTCGACTATGGCGTGTTGGCGCGGAGAGAGCGCTTCTCGGGCAGCTTGGTAGTACGCCTCGCCGTCTGTCACGGCTTCCCGGTAAGCGCCTTGCCCAACGGGTGATAGCCACACGGTACGGTTGCTTTCGGGATTGCAACTGACGGCCACGTGAGAAAACCAGCTGTCGGGGGCAGCTCCATGCCAATGCTCAACGTTCGGATCCACCTCCACGATGTCGCCGGGGTGAAGGCGTCTTGCCGGCCGGCCCTTCTCTTGATAATAGCCCACGCCGGCCGTCGCGACAAGTATTTGTCCGCCGGTATGGTAGTGCCACGAATTGATGCAGGTCGGGGCAAACGTCACGTTGAATGCCGGCACATGCAGGCTGTCGTTATGGATGAGCTTCGACAGCCAAACCCGGCCGGTGAAATGTTCCGACGGGAACAGCTGTCCCGGCGCATAGGGCTGCTTAAAGGCTTCGACTTCCGTCTGTGCGGAAGTCTGCGTTGCGGTTAGCATAGTTATGCATGCAAGAAGGAGGATCTGTTTCATTGGGTAGGATATTGTATGGCCGTGACGCCTCGGGGCGGGAAGAAGAAGGGCAGGGCGTTGTAGAGGTATTCCACCATCGGGCGGTATGCGTGGCGGGCGCCGTCCTTCTCGTGGAAAGTCAGGTTTTGGAGGTCGAACAGGTCGCCAGCGGAGGCCATGCCCTCGATCTGGTCGAGCGTCTCGCGATAGGCCGAATCACCGGTGCCGCTGGCGGTCCAGATGTAGAAGTCGCGCGGGCCGAAGCCTTGGCGGCGGATGCGTTCGGCTAAGAAGCGAGACGTCTCCGCGGGGCGGTTCATGCCGGCGAAGGGGCCGAGCGACCAGCTGTCGCCGCTCATGGGCAGGAACCAGTGAAACAGGGCGAGCGTCTCGTCGAGCGCATACCACGTGGTCACGGCGCCCATCGAGAATCCGCCGATGGCACGGTGGGCGCGCGAGGCCGCCAACCCGGCCGAGTCGGCCGACGGGGCATACGTGCGATAACGCGACTCGATGAGCGGCATCAGGTCGTGCTGCAACTCCAGCGGCAGCGCACGGCAATAGCGGTCGGCCGACACGTAGTCCGCCGTGGGGCGACCGTAATTATAGGATGGCGTGACGACAATCAGCGGCTCGATGTCGCCCCGGGCAATCATGTGGTCGAGCACACGGCGCAGCAGTCCGCCGTCGGCCGTGAGGAAGGTGCGGGCGTCGCCGTAGTGACCGTGCACGAGGTAAAGGATGTTGTAGCGGCGCGTGGCGTCCTCCCCGTAACCATACGGCAGGTAGACGAAGGCATTGTTGGTGCGCGCCGCTCCCGTGCCCTCGGCATAGTCGCGCGTGCCGTACGTCACTTCCACCACGCGGCCGCGGCGCTCGGTCTCCTGCTCGTAGGCCGCGGGATAGGGGCGGGTCTGGGTGACGAGGCCGGTGTAAGTCTCCGTCGCAGGCGTGGCCGGTGTCGGCACCTCCGGGACAGGCTGCGGCAGCGGCTCAGGAACGTCCGTCGCCCCC
>CALHPT010000087.1 GCA_938036405.1 uncultured Tannerella sp. | reverse complement strand
AGACGTGTCGCGGCCTCCCTACCACGATTGCGGTATTTTGGGGCTATGGGCGAAGGGATACTTTTGCGGCCGCTAAAAATGATTCGATTATAAATTCAACCCATTAGAACAATGAAAGAGAACAAGCAAAACCTACTCACATCGGCTCTTGAAGTGGCCGCATCAACCCAGAAATTGGGCATACACCTGATCCGCGTGGCGATCCTTATCATCTTCGTCTGGATCGGCGGACTGAAGTTTTGGAACTACGAAGCCGAGGGCATCGTGCCCTTCGTGGCCAACAGCCCCTTCATGAACTTCTTCTACACCAAAAGCGCGCCTGAGTACAAGCAATACAAGCTCAAGGAGGGCGAGCTGGACGAGGCCAAGCACCAGTGGCACGTGGAGAACAACACGTACGGCTTCTCGCACGGGCTGGGCATCCTGATCATGTCGATCGGCATCCTGACTTTCCTCGGCATCTTCAGTCCGAAGATCGGTGCGGTGGGCGCTACGCTGGCCATCATTATGACGATCGGCACCCTGTCGTTCCTCGTCACCACGCCCGAAGTGTGGGTGCCCGACTTGGGCAGTGGCGAACACGGCTTTCCGTTGCTGACGGGCGCGGGCCGACTCGTGATCAAGGACACGGCCATCCTGGCCGGTGCCATCGTGGTGCTCTCCGACTGCGCGCGACGGATCTTGAAGAAACGTGAGGAGTAATATATCGTAAGCGTGATGAAGGGAAATCTGCGTGACCTCGTCCTTGCCGTCGCGTGCCTCTGGGGGTGCGCGGCGTGCAGCGATGACGTGGCCGACCGCCTGAAGGGCAAGTGGCAGCTGCAAACGGTGGAGGCGGACGGCGCGACGCAGCGTGTGGACACGGTGTGGTACAACTTCCAGTCCGAGTCGCTCTTCATGTACCAGATTTTCCAGCCCGCCACGGGGCGCTACGTCTATACGTATGGCTACAAGACGCAGCCCGACGACCGTACGCTCCGCCTACAGCTGGCCAACTATACGCTCCGGGTGGAGCAGTTTCTGCCCTTCACCGATTGGTCGTCGGGGGTGCGCACCTTCCGCGTCGTGCACGTAGACAGTCGCCGCTTGCAGCTCGAAAGCGACGGCCGGCGGTACACCTTCCGGCGGTACTGAGCGAGCGAAAAATGAAAGACTAAAAACCAAGCCGGGTACATGATAGGGCGCCCCCTTCGTGTACCCGGCTTCGTTTTTACCCTTTAGCTTTCGGCTCTCAATCAAACGTCAGATTGAACTCCTCTTTGAGGCGGGCCAGCGCCGGATTGATTTCGAGGAGGAGGTCGTATTTTTCCTTTGAGGTATAGGCCAGACGCTTCTCGTTCGTCTCGTCGATGCGGACGGTGAAGCGGACGCGGCCATTCTTCAGTTGCTTGCGCAGGGACTGGAGGATGGCCGCGTTGTTTTGCAGCAAGACCTCCCGCTGACCGGGGTTGTGGACGACGATCTCGAACGTGTCGTCGCCTTTCAGCACGGGCCGACAGTTGATCATCGTGTGCTTCAGGTTGACGCGGCCGCCCACGGTCTCGATGTAGGCGTCCCAGGCGCGGGTGAGGTCGTCCGCGGTGAAGGGCTGATTATCCTGCGGCATCTTCTCGGCGTTGGCGGAAGCATCTGTTTTCGCCCGATTGCGTTGGGTCAAGAGTCCAGTCAGGGACGTGTTGGCCGGGCCGCGGGGGATGGTGCGTGTGGGGGTAGGAGTGGGGGGCGTGGCCGTCGGGGCGGCTACGGAGGGCGTCGGCTGAGGGGCGGCCGTGGCGACGGGATAGTCGTCAATGAGCTGCAGCAGACGGAACCTCAGTCGCTTTTTTTTTTAGCCTCCGCGATCGTCGTTTCGGGCGCGTCGCGGAGTTGGCAGAGCTGGATGAGCGTCAGCTCGAGCAGGAGTCGTTTGTTGCGACTCTCGCGGTAATGCAGGTCGCATTCGTTGGCCAGGTCGATGGCCTGATAGAGCCACGCGTCGGAGCATCGGGCGGCCATCGTGCGGTATTGCTCGCGGATGCTGGCGCCGATCTCGAGAAGCACCAGGGTGCGCTCGTCGCGACAGACGAGCAGGTCGCGGAAGTGGGAGGCCAGGCCGGTGACGATATGTTGGCCGTCGAAGCCTTTCTCCAGAATCTCGTTGAGGATGAGCAGTGCGGTGCGGATGTCGCCCGTGAGCATGGCGTCGGTGAGGCGGAAATAGTAGTCGTAATCGAGCACGTTGAGGTTCTCGATCACGGCCTTGTAGGTCACGTTGCCACCGGTGTAGCTGACGGCCTGATCGAAGATGGAGAGGGCGTCGCGCATGCCGCCGTCGGCCTTCTGGGCGATGACGTTGAGGGCCTCGGCCTCGGCCTGGACGCCCTCTTTCTGGGCCACGTATTGCAGGTGGCGGACGACGTCGGCGACGGAGATGCGGGCGAAGTCGTAGACCTGACAGCGGGAGAGAATCGTGGGGAGGATCTTGTGCTTCTCCGTGGTGGCGAGGATGAAGATGGCGTAGTGCGGCGGCTCCTCGAGGGTCTTGAGGAAGGCGTTGAAGGCGGCTTGGCTGAGCATGTGCACCTCGTCGATGATATAGACCTTGTATCGCCCCACTTGCGGCGGGATGCGCACCTGATCGATGAGGGAGCGGATGTCGTCGACGGAGTTGTTCGAGGCCGCGTCGAGCTCGTGGATGTTGAGCGAGCGCTGCTCGTTGAACGAGCGACACGATTCGCACGTGTTGCAGGCCTCGCCCTCGGGGGTGAGGTTCATGCAATTGATGGTCTTGGCGAAGATGCGTGCGCAGGACGTCTTGCCGACGCCGCGCGGGCCGCAGAAGAGGTAGGCGTGAGCCAGCTTATTGTTTTTGATTGCGTTCTTGAGCGTGGTGGTCAGTGCAGCCTGTCCCACGACGCTGTCAAATGTAGCGGGGCGATACTTGCGCGCCGATACGATGTATTCATCCGTCTTTTCCATTGCGGGGCAAAAGTAGGCGAGTAGGCCGGACTTTGGGATTGGGGTGCGTTTCCTCGGTGGGAACAGGCCGAAATTCCCGATTTGGGCGTGTTTCTCGGAAGAAACAGGCCGAAATTCTCGATTTAGGCGTGTTGCTTAGAAGAAACAGGCCAGAATTCTCGATTTAGGCGTGTTGCTTAGAAGAAACAGGCCAGAATTCCCGATTTGGGCGTGTTGCTCGGAAGAAACAGGCCAGAA
>CALHPT010000086.1 GCA_938036405.1 uncultured Tannerella sp. | reverse complement strand
CGTGCCTTTCTCGACGCGCCCGTCACGCTGGGCCCCTTGGAGCGCCGACTCATCCCCACGGGGCTCTACATCGCCCTGCCCGAAGGTTATGAAGCGCAGATGCGCCCACGCAGCGGACTGGCCCTCAAGCATGGCATTACCATGCTGAACTCGCCCGGAACGATCGATGCGGACTATCGCGGCGAGCTCAAAATCATCCTCGTCAACCTCTCCGACACGCCCTTCACGGTCTGTGATGGCGAGCGCATCGGGCAGATGGTCGTGGCGCGCTGCGAGCACGTGGAATGGCAGCCCGTGGAGTCGCTCGACGAGACCGAGCGCGGCAGCGGTGGATTTGGGCATACGGGTATATGATTTTAGACGACATAGAGACGAACGACGATGACACATCCTATATATAGACTGATTTTGGCTGTGCTCTGCATGGCCTTTGTTGTACCGGGGGGGCGGGCTGAAGCCAGCCAGAAGCTCACGGATGCCGACCGGCGTAAGGTGGACTACTATTTCTACGAGGGCTTGAAAAGGAAGCAGCAAGGCCGACACGATGTGGCTTTTGAGCTCTTCAGATATTGCCTCGGTATCGACTCTACGGCCTCGGCGCCGCTCTACGAGCTGGCGGTTTACTCCATGCAGCTACGCAAGCCGGAACTCTCGCTCGACTATCTGCGGCGGGCTGTGCAGAACGATCCGAAGAACTTCACCTACCGCCTGGCCTTGGCCTCGCTCTCGCTCAATGTGGGTATGTATGGCGAGGCGGCCGAGCTGTATCGCGAACTGGTGCGCGAGAATCCGGGTAAGCCGGAGTTGATCTATTACCTGGCCGAGGCCCTCAATCAGTCCGGCCAGACGGGTGAGGCCATCGATCGCTTCAATGAACTGGAGAACACGTTGGGTGTCACCGAAGCGCTCTCCATGCAGAAATACAAGCTCTACATGCAGATGGAGGAGAAGGATAAGGCCTACAACGAACTGCAACGTCTGGCGGATAGTAATCCGGGCGATGTGCGATATCCGATCTTGATCGGCGACCTGCTGCTGGAGAATGGCGACACGGCCGGCGCACTCTCGTCTTATGAGGCGGCGCATGAGATCGACCCGACGTCGCCCTACTATCCCGTCTCGATGGCCAACTATTACGAGGCGGTGGGTGATCGGGCTGCGGCCGAGGATCAGATCCGTACGGCGCTTGTCGATCGGGAACTGGACGTGGAGACGAAGACGAGCATTCTGGCGCGCTACCTCCGCCAACTTAATCAGACGCCGGACGCCATGATGACGGCCGATACGCTCTTTCGTACCCTGCTCGAGCAGCACCCCGAAGATCCTTCGCTAAAGAGTTACTACGCGGGGCTGTTGATGATGCAAAACAAGACGGAGGAGGCCCGCTTCCAATACCAACTCGTCACCGAGATGGAGCCGGACAATGAGGAGGCTTGGCGGCAATTGCTCGTCATCGCGGTACAGGCTGACAGCGTGAAAGAGGCCATGCGCATCTGCCAAAAATGTCGCCAGATGTTCCCCGATTCACCCGTCTATTTCTTCTACCTCGGCGTCCTCCATTATCAGGAGAAGGACTATAAAAAAGCGCTCGACGCCTATCGCGAAGGGCTGGAGAAGATCCCGGAGGAGGCCCCACATATGCGGTCGGACTTCTACGGCCAGATCGGCGACATCCTCTATCAAATGAAGCGGCGGAAAGAGGCCTACGAAGCCTATGATAAGTCGCT
>CALHPT010000085.1 GCA_938036405.1 uncultured Tannerella sp. | reverse complement strand
GCCCGAAGATGCCACCTACGAAGACGTCACCCAGCGCCTCGAGCGCGAAAAGGCCGCCGAAGCCAACCGCACCACGCTCAGCATCGACAACCCGCCCGCCCCCGCCCCAGCTTCGCCGGTGCCCGCAGACGCCCCCGCCGCGGCGGCAGTGCCCTTTTGATTCGGAGACATGTAGCCACTCAACACGCAAACACCCACCCTTATGCCTACAAAAGATAGACAAACCCTCGGGAAAGCTCTCTGGACCGTGTCCGAAGAATTGAGAGGATCGATGAATGCTGACGACTTCCGAGATCACATCCTCGCCTTCCTCTTCCTGCGCTACCTATCCGGCCGCTACGAGCATACCGCGTGCCATGTCCTCGGCGACGAATATCCATCGTCAGACAGTTTGCTCCGTGGGCAGACGCCGCTGAATGTTTGGTATGAACGTCACCCTCAAGACACCGACAGCTTTGAAGACGAGATGCGCCGCCGCATCCATTACGTCATCCACCCCAAGTATCTCTGGAGCCACATAGCCGAACTCGCCCACACGCAAAGCGGTGATCTGCTCCGAACGCTGGAGGATGGCTTCCGACACATCGAAGAGCATTCGTTTCAGAGCAGTTTCCGCGGACTCTTCTCTGAGGTCGACCTTTACTCCGACAAACTGGGGAAAGGCCTCGCGGCCAAGAACGACATGCTCTGCACCATCATCCGTAGGATCCACGAGGGCATAGCCGATTACTCCACCGACGCGGACGATCTGGGCGATGCTTACGAATACCTTATTGCCCAGTTCGCCTCTGGGGCGGGTAAGAAGGCCGGCGAGTTCTACACCCCGCAAACGGCATCCACCATCTTGGCGCGCATCGTGGTGCTAGACAGCCAAGACCCATCGCGCGGCCCGCGCCAGCATTTGCCCCGCGTGCTCGACTTCGCCTGCGGTTCCGGCTCCCTCCTACTCAATGTCCGCCGACAGATGCCAACGCCCAATAGCGTCGGCACATTCTATGGGCAGGAGCAGAACGTCACCACCTACAATCTGGCCCGCATGAATATGCTTCTGAACGGCATCAAGGATGACGCCTTCAAGATCTTTCACGGCAATACGCTGACCAACGAATGGCGGGAGGTCTTTGCGCCCGACGACCCGAGCAAGACGGTCTTCTTTGATGCTATTGTGGCCAATCCGCCCTTCAGTCTCAAATGGGCGCCCCGCGAAGAGTTGGCCTACGACGCCCGTTTCTGCAACTACGGCCTTGCCCCAAAGAAGGCGGCCGATATGGCCTTCCTGCTCCACGGTTTGCATTATCTCAAAGCAGACGGAACGATGGCCATCATCCTGCCCCACGGCGTGCTATTCCGTGGCGGCGTAGAGGGAAGTATCCGCCGCAAACTGATCGAAGACGGCCGTATCGACGCCGTCATCGGCCTGCCCGAAAAGCTCTTCTTTTCGACCGGCATCCCTGTCTGCATCATCGTGCTCAAGAAATGCCTCAAGACGGACGGAGACGTGCTCTTTATCGATGCCAGCCGAGAGTATGCCAAAGACAAGAAGCAGAACCGCCTGCGCACGGGTCAGAACGGTGAGCCGGACGACGTTGGGCACATCGTCGACACCTATAGCCACCGCCGCGAAGAGCCGCGCTACTCGCGCCGCGTGCCGATCAAGGAGGTCCGCGAGAATGACTACAACCTCAACATCCCGCGCTACATCGACACCTACCAAGAGGAGGCGCCCATCGATCTGCACGACGTCATGCACCGCATCAGCGCCCTCGAGGCACGTCGTTCCGATCTCGACCGCCAAATCGCCGCCTACTTCGCCGAACTGGGTATAACTAACATTTAATGATTCACCGCCATGCGCCTCACCATATTAGGAAGCTCATCCGCCGCCAACGGCTATGTGTTGGATAACGGCCGCGAAGCACTCGCCATCGAATGTGGCTGCCCGCTCTCCGACCTCCAGCGCACCGTGGGGTTCGACCTCCGGCGTGTGGCCGGCGTACTCCTTACCCATGAGCACGGCGACCACGCCCGGCACGCCCTGAAGTACGTCAAGGCCGCCCTGCCGCTCTACGCCTCCGAGGGTACACTAATGAAGCTCCCCGAAGAGGTGCTTGCCTCGACGTTTTCGCGCCCCGTGCGCTCGCCCAAGCCGTTCCGTGTAGGTGGCTTCCGCGTGCTCCCCTTCGACGTAAGGCACGACGCCGCCGAGCCGCTGGGCTTCATCATCTCGCACCCCGAGATGGGCGCCGCGGTCTTTGCCACCGATACGCGCTTCCTGCCCTACACGTTCGACGGTGTGCGGACGTGGATCCTCGAATGCAACTACGACACCACCCTGCTGGCCGCGAACGTCCGCCGGGGCGAAGTCTCCGAGGCGCAGTGCGTGCGCGTCATCGAGAGCCACATGAGCCTCGACACCTGTCGGGAGACGCTCCAGGCTAACGACCTCACCTCGGCGCGCCGCCTCATCCTTATCCACCTTTCCGACCGCAACTCTGACGCGGCCCAATTCAAGAAAACAATCGCCCGCGCCACCGGCCGCGAAGTCATCACAGCCGACCGCGGGCAAACGATCGAACTCACTTAATCACAACACATAAACATCACACATCATTATGGAAACAAAAACAGAGTATCAGAAGATCAATACGCTATTCAAGCGTGACAGCAACAATGTGATCATGCCCGATGCGTGGGCAGATCCCATGTTTGAGTATTTAGCCAACACGAAATGGGAAGCCACCGAGAAGGTGGACGGCACTAACATTCGCATCATCATCACCCCGCCCGCCACCGAAGGCGTGCCTGTGGGCGTAGAGTTTCGCGGCCGCACAGACGCTGCCCAGATCCCCGGGCACTTGCTCAAGCGCCTCGAGGAGCTCTTCCCGGTTGACAAGATGACGGAGCAATTCAACCCCGCCGTGCGCCCCTTGAAAGACACCATCGTGCTTTACGGCGAAGGATACGGAGAGAAGATCCAAAGCGGAGGACGCTACACAAAGGGCGGCGCCGACTTCATCCTCTTCGACGTCCGCGTGGGCGATTGGTGGTTGCTGCGCGATAAAGTGGAAAGCATCGCCGACGCGCTGGGGATAAAGGCCGTCCCCCTCGTGGGCTACATGACGATCCCGGAGGCCATCGAGTACGTCCGCCGCGGCTTTACATCGATGATCGCCGCCGACCCAACGCTCCCCGCCGAGGGATTAGTGCTCAAAACGCCGATGGGCTTACTCGATCGCACCGGCCACCGTATCGTGGCCAAGGTGAAAACCGTGGACTTCCGTAAGCTGGAAGCCAAACAGACACGCATGAATAAGGAACGCAAAGTATAAGGGGAGGAACAACATCATGGCATGGTATAAATGCAAAGTGATTTTCGCCGTGAAGATCGACGAAAACGGAGAGAGAAAAGAAGACGTAAAAGAGCAGTATGCAGTTGAAGCCGTTTCCGTAACGGACGCCGCAGTGATTATTCAGGATCATTTGACAGGCTTTAATTTCTCACTTGAGGAAGTGACGAAAATGCAAATCAAAGAGGCGTTTTTGCAGAATCCCGCAAACGGGTTTCGCCCCTATGATTATCCGATCTTTATTGCAAAGCTGGCATTGACGACGACCAACGATTGTGGAATCGAGAAGAAGCAAAACTTTCGCTATATGATCGAGGAGCAAACGTTTGAATACGCATACCAGAGCTTGAAAGATGAAATGAAAGACAGCATCTCGGACATCGAGATGATAAGTATATCGCTTTCTCCGATTGTTGAAGCGATCAAGGCCAAAAAGAAGGAGGCCGCGGCGGTCTAAGTTCAACTTAGGGAGCGGGATTTTTTCAATGGCAATTGCAGATAAACGGATCATGAATACTTTTGGGGCGTCCTACATATCACCTCGGAGCGGGTTAACCGCTACTGATTGCAGAGCGGATTTTTTATATCCGTTCGGCGCCCCAATAGGGTGCAGTACCCCCTCGCGGATGCTTAATGGCACCGCTGCTCCGAGAGAGTGTAGGACAGAGGGAAAGGCTGTGCCCTTCTTTTATTCACGGCCGCTCAAAAGTTTATCTGTAATGTCCTACACAGAAAGAACTGCATTTGAGGTGAAGTATAGTAGCCACACGTGCACGCCAACGGAGCGAAACACCGTATCCCGCGCCGCGTTCCAGATCGAAAAGAACGCCAAGAACAAAGCCTACGCTTTTATTCTTCAACACGGACTGCTTGAAGACTTCGAGCGCTTTGTCCGCACACTCCCCGACGGCACCGATCCGCACGGGCTGTGCGTTGACGCCCTTATCCGAACCTCAAACACATACAATCATGGAAAGAAATAAGCAGATACAGCCGGGCGCCTCCGCCCAAACGATGACCTCGCTACAAATAGCTGAGGCGACAGGAAAAATGCACAAAGACGTGCTGGAAGCCATTCGTACAATGGAACCGGCATGGCTGAAATTAGGTCGGCGGAATTTTTCACTGACCTCCTATACCGACCGATGGAACAGGAAACAGCCTTGCTATGTATTAAGCAAGACGGAGTGTCTATATATCGCTACGAAGTTTAGCGACGAGGCGCGGGCTAAATTGGTGCTCCGCTGGGAACAGCTCGAGATAGAAAAGCAAAACGGCGGCTTTGCCGTACCGCAATCTTTTCGCGAAGCGTTGCTGCTTGCTGCCAGCCAGCAAGAGACCATCGAGAAGCAAGAGAAACAGATCGCCCGCCTCGCACCAAAGGCCGCGCTGATGGATCGCGTGCTCGACTCCGATCAAAAGATCGACATCGGACAGGCCGCTAAGATCCTACAGCTCCCCTTTGGCCGGAATAAGCTCTTCGCCCAGCTGCGAGAGCGCGGAATCTTCTTCACGGGTCGCAACGAGCCGAAGCAGACGTACATCGAACGCGGCTACTTTGAACTCCGTGAGAAATGGATCGACCGCGATAACCACGATGGCTTTGCCGTGATTAAGGTGCTTGTCACCCAGCGCGGGCTGGACTTCCTCGCCCGCCTGTTCAACGTCACCCAGTCGAACCCTGAATTGGCGGAGGTAATATGAGCCGCGCCGCATACGACCGCGCACGCGCGGAGTACATCAAGAGTCACAGCCGCGAAAGGCGACTGCGCCTTGCATGGTTGCTTACTGAATACGTGGCTGGACGCAATGGCGAAGACATAGACATTGCAAACGCTGGATTTTGGTTGCGTGTAGAAGGCGTGGATATAGGGCAGCTGAATGCCCTGTGTGACTCAATAAAATCTGGCTTGACGTCTCCCATGCTGCAACGCTTTGCACTGTATTCCTCGAGGATTTTCCACCATTTATTCAGCTACGTAAGCAAGAGAATCGATAGTGGTGATTTCGATGTGGAGTTTTGCGACGAATCTTACTGCATGCCGTACGCCCCAAAAGAGCACCATTGCGCCACGCTACGCGCCGCCTTTCTTGAGGCCGAGCACGCACTAATCTCTTTGCCGCGAACGACTATTTCCAAAATGGAAACAGTCGCTGAATCTGAATAACAACCAGCCGGGGGTGAGTAAAGCCCCCGGCATATACACTCGCAATGGAATTACATATAACGCCAAAAGAGCAAATCCTCCGAGAGCTGGAGGTGATACAGGCGTGCGAAGAAGAAACCATCTCCGAGGAGGTCTCCAAGGTGATCGAGTACGGACAGACGCT
>CALHPT010000084.1 GCA_938036405.1 uncultured Tannerella sp. | reverse complement strand
CTGGATAAGGCATAGCTAACCGCGGCAACTGGATGAAGGGGAATAGGCGTTCCGAATGTCTACCCCGCAGCGCCACCGATAGACCTATATATAAGGTATAGCCCATCCGAATCTGCCGTTGATAGGGGATAGGCATTCAAAAGCTCTCCCTTACCGCGCCCGGGATGGGCGATGCGATAAGGGAGAGGCAACCATCTCGTCTTCCGGATAGGGAAAACGATCAGGGGAAGCCCTTCACTGCGGCTGGGTGAAGGGTCGCAGCGAGGTCAACGGGCTACTGTACACTCGTTGACTAAGTACGCAATGTTCATGTAGGGGATCCCCGAGTTGCTCTGGAGACCGATTTCGCACGTGCGACTGTTAGAGTAACCCGTCACCACTTGCCATTTCTCGATCTGGGGGCGGAGCTTACGCAGCGCATAACGGTTCGACTCGGGATAGGTGAAGCCGCGATCGCCGGCGAAAGCGCAACAACCGATTCCTTCCGGCTCAATGACGTTGTCGGAGCAGAGCTGCGCGAGTTGCAATAGCTGACTCCCGAGTCCCATCTCTTTGGTCGAGCAAGTCACGTGGACAGCCACCCGGCGGTCGGTCTTGCGGAAAGTAAGTCGGTCGACCAAGTAAGTCATGATGAACTCTACCGGTTCGTAGAGCTTCATGCGAGTGATGACCTTCCGCATACGGTGTAAGCAAGGACTTTGGTCACACAGCACGGGGTAGCGACCGTGCTCCGAGGCTTCCCAGAGCGCTTGTTCGAGCTCGCCACTCTTCTGATCGGCGATGTCCATCATACCCTTGCTCTCCCAGATTTGCCCGCAGCACATCCGATCCATATTCTGCGGGAAGATGACCTCGTATCCCGCTTTATTGATCAGCGAGCACATTTCGTCGACGACTGTGTTTTTGACTGGCGATCCCTTTGCAAGTCCCATCGTCTGATTGATACAGCTGGGGAAATAGACAACCTTGAGGTCTCCGTGACCGACGTGGGCACCCGGTTTGGGCTGTCGGAAGCTGCGCGGCATAGCCGAAGTCCAAAGCGGAAGGCCTGCGCGGTGCATGCCGCCACAGATTCCGTTCATCAGCGAGGTACCGAGCAGGGTGTGGCCAAGGTTCGCGGTGCCCAGGACGAGTCGCAGATTGCTCTTGATACCGCTCATATGTTTGGCTGCGAACTTGCCCACGCGGTAGCCGGTAGGGTTCTGCATCATGTTTAGCTGACGGATGAGGTGCGTCAAATCGCCCGTGTTGATCTTCATGGGGCATGACGTGGCGCAGAGACCGTCCGCAGCACATGTGGCGTCCCCATAGTACTCGTAGAGCTTTCGCAATCGGGCTACGCGCTGGGGATCGGCGCCGCGATTCTCAAGGTCGCGGATCTCGCGTTGGATAACTATCCGCATCCGCGACGAGATCGTAAATCCGCAGGAGACGCAGTTCACCTCACAGAACCCGCACTCGATACACTTGTTTGCCCTTCGTACGCCCTCGACCATATCCTTCGTGGACGACCGCGTGCCTTCGGCCAGGGTCAGGTATTGCCCGCCGTCGGGTATGTTGTCAAAGCGGAAGTCGAGGACAGGCAGCGGCTTGAAGTTTTTGATGAAACACTGGGGGTCGTCGTTAAAGATCACGCCTCGGTTGAGCAGATTATCCGGATCGAAGATCTGCTTCAACTCTTTCATGGCCTCATAGGCCTCCTCTCCCCACTCGTATTTCACGAAGGGGGCCATGTTGCGCCCGGTGCCATGCTCTGCCTTCAGCGATCCGTCGAACTCTTCGACGACAAGCCGGGCAACGTCGCGCATCATGCTTTCGTATCGCTTCACCTCTGCCTCTGTGTGGAAACTTTGGTTGAGGATGAAGTGGTAGTTGCCTTCGAAGGCGTGTCCGTAGATACACGCGTCACTGTATCCATAATCTGCAATCAGTTGTTGGAGCTTGACGGTAGCCACGGGCAGGTCGTCTAAGTGAAAAGCAACGTCTTCGATGAGGCATGTAGTGCCCTCGGGACGCGTCCCGCCCACGGAGGGGAATATCCCGGACCGGATAGCCCAGTATTTGCCATAGATAGCGGGATCATCCGTGAACGCTGGTTGCTGATAGAGATTAAAGTTGGCAAGGCACTCCTTTACGCGATCGATCTTCGAAAGCAGTTCTTCGTGAGTCACGGCCTTGGTCTCTGTCAAAATAGCCGTCAGATTGTGATAGTCGCCCGGCTGGACTCCCGGAACGAGACCTGCGTCGACATCCTTCTTGTACTGGAGAAAGACGGGATCATTCACGGAGCCAAGCGATAAGTAGTCGAGCATCTCGGCACTTTTTACGACGAGGTCCTCCGCGCTCATTTCGATATCCTTTTCGGTCGCCTTCATCCCTTTCATGGCTACCACTGCACGGCAACTCTCTTCCATGGTGTGGAAGTAAACCATCGCAGATGCGCGAAAACGATAATCGTAGAGCGTTCGCATGTTCACTTCAGCTAAGAAAGCGAGTGTCCCTTCCGAACCCACCATGCAATGGGCCATGATATCGAACGGGTCGTCGTATGCAATGAGTGGGCGGAGATTCAGGCCGGTTACATTTTTGATACTGTATTTATAGCGGATACGCTCGGCGAGCTTCTTATTGGCTCTGACCCGGTCTCGGAGGTCCTCAATCCGACGAATCATCTCCGGGTGTGTGCGCCGGAAGGATGCCTTACTGGCTTCGTCGCCGGTATCGACCAGGGAGCCGTCAGGCAAAATGATGCGGGCGCTGATAAGCATTCGGTCGCTATTTGCGTGCACACCGCAATTCATGCCCGATGCGTTGTTGCAGACGATACCGCCCACCATCGCACTTCCGATTGAGGCGGGATCGGGCGGAAAGACGCGGCCGTACGGTTTGAGTACCCGATTGACTTGGGCACCGACAATACCGGGTTGTAAGCGGATACTGTTGCGGTCGTCGCTAATCTTATACTTCTCCCAATGCTTACCGGCGACAATCAGCACAGAGTCGCTGACGCTCTGTCCGGATAGCGATGTGCCCGCGGCACGGAAGGTAAAGGGTAGTTTGTGCTTGTGGCAGGCCTTGATGATGAGCGACATCTGCTCTTCGTCCTTTGCGCGGACGACGACCTTAGGGATCAATCGATAGAAACCGGCATCTGTGCCCCATGCCAGGGTGCGCAATTCGTCGGTGTACACTTGGTCTTTGTCGAGGGACTTGCCGATCTCGGCCAGGAATGCCTCGTAGTTTTTGGTGTCCATAGGTGTATGATATTTTTAGTTAGAATCGGAAACCATTGGGGGTTGCAAATCGGATTTGCGGAAGGGTATGGCGGGCACTCGGAGCCAGCCACGGAAGTCTACATTTCTTTATCGTCGGATGTCAGGGGTACCCATTTGGTACTTGCGTCGCAAATATA
>CALHPT010000083.1 GCA_938036405.1 uncultured Tannerella sp. | reverse complement strand
TTCCGCCACCTGGGCCTATTCATTTATTGCTTGAATGACGATCGCCTACCCTTCTTTCTTTAGTTAGTTCTGAAACTTTCTTGCACAGAAGAAAGAGTGACTGGAGAGGCTGTTCATCTAAAAGAGCGGAAGACGGAACTCGAATCCGCGACCCCAACCTTGGCAAGGTTGTGCTCTACCAACTGAGCTACTTCCGCATATGTTTTGTGTCACTCTCTCTCGATTGACGGGCGCAAAGATAGAGTCGTTTTCCAAACGTCCAAACGTTCTGCAAATATTTTCTCTCGCAACAGGAGTGACGAATCGTTGGTAAAATGAGCTATATCGTTCATCCTAAGTGGTTATGCCGTGATTCTTCGGGGTAGAGATCAATCCACTCGTAGGCATTCCCTGTGTGGTCCATGTAGCGAATGAAGCCGTCAAGGGGGAGGGTCAAGGAGGCGGTGTTGATGCAGGGATGGAAGCTGAGGCGGGGGGAGTGGCGGAGATTTTTGTCGAGGAAGACGCGTACGTGGTGATCTGTGTCGTGAATGAGGGCGAAGGGGGTGACAGATCCGGGGGTGACGCCGAGGTAACGCTGCAGGCGGCGTTCGGAGGCGAAGGTGAGCTTGCCCTCGCGGAGGCGATGCTCGATGGCATGGATGTCCATCGAGCTGTCGCCGGAGAGGATGACGAGGTAGTGACGGTTGCCCTTGTGATTGCGGAAGAAGAGGTTCTTACAGAGGTGAACGTCGCGGTCACGGAGGACTTCGCGGGCTACGTCGAGGGTGGGGAGTGGGGGATGCTCGATGTAGTCGAAGGGGATGTCGAGACGGCGCAGGAGGTCGTAGAGTGGGGCGGGGCCGATCATGGGGCGGGGCGCGTTACTCGGTGCGTTCGATGAGGGCGGTGAAGAGGCGGGTCATGACGTCGGTGGCACGATTGGCGGCACGGACGACTTCATCGGCATCGTTGACGAAATCGTCGGCGAAGTGGTAGCCTTCGTTCGTGATGACGGACATGCCGAAGACGCGTAGGCCGGCGTGACGGGCGACGATGACTTCGGGGACGGTACTCATGCCGACGGCGTCGCCACCGAGGCGACCGTAGGCGGCGTATTCGGCGGGAGTCTCGTAGGAGGGTCCGGTGAGGCCGACGTAGACGCCTTTCCGGAGGGTGATGCCTTGCTCGAGGGCGATCTCTTCGGCGGCGCGAATGAGGTCGCGATCGTAGGCGCGGGTCATGTCGGGGAAGCGTGGGCCGAAGTGTTCGTCGTTGGGGCCGATGAGCGGGTTGGGCATCATGTTGATATGATCGCGGATGATCATGAGGTCGCCGACGTGGAAGGTGTTGTTAATGCCACCGGCAGCGTTGGAGACGAGGAGGCGGCGGACACCGAGGAGGGCCATGACGCGGATGGGGAAGGTGACCTGACTCATGGTGTAGCCTTCATAATAATGAAAGCGGCCCTGCATGGCCATGACCGACTGACTGCCGAGGCGGCCGAAGAGGAGGTTGCCTTTGTGGCCGGTGGCGGTGGAGCGTGCGAAGTGGGGGATGGCGGCGTAGGGGATGACGGTGGCGTCGGTGATGCGATCGGCCAGGGCGCCGAGGCCGCTGCCGAGGATGATGGCGGTCGGGGGCACGGTGTGGATGAGGCCGGAGAGGTAGTCGGCGGCTTCGCGATAGGTGGAGGGGTTCGTTTTCATATTCTTGCTTGTGTGTTTGGGGTTAGTCTTTTTCGTAGAGTTCGAGGGGAAGGCGGTCGGGGTCGGCGAAGAAGAGGAACCGTCGGCCGGTGTAGGGATCGGTGCGGACGGGCTCGTGGGGGATGCCGAGATGGTCGAGGTGACGGAGAGCGTCGTCGATGTCGTCGACTTCGAAGGCCAGATGACGCAGTCCGGCGGCTTCGGGCCGTGACGGACGCGGGGGTGGCGAGGGGAAGGAGAAGAGCTCGACGAGGTAGGTGTCGCCCAGGGCGAGATCGGCCTTGTAGGACTGCCGCTCGGCACGATAATGTTCGGCGCAGAGGGTGAGCCCGAGGACGTCGGTGTAGAACTGTAGCGATCGGCGATAGTCGCTCGCGATGACGGCTACGTGGTGCAGGCGGCGGAGGCGGAGGGGCATGGCGGTGTCCGATGGTTCTCGATGATCAATGGGTGGCCGATGATCACCCGGGGATTAGCCGTAGCCGTCCCCGGATAATCATTAGTCACGTGCGGCCTTATTCCTCCGGCAGATGGATATCGGGATCGCCGTCGTCACCGCCCGGTTTAGGGGGCTGGGGCGGCTGAGGATTCTCCGGTTTCTTCGGATCCTTAGGCTGCTCGGGAGTCTTCGGATCCTTCGGCTGCTTAGGCTCTTTCGGCGTCTTGGGCTGCTTGGGAGCGTTCGGATCCTTGGGCTCCTTCGCGGCCCGCTTCTGGGCGACGCTTTCGTTGTGCCAGGCTTTGTAGTCGGCGGAGGTCTTGTTCAGATGTCGAACGAGGGCCTCGATCATGGTCCGATCTTCATCGGCTGTGGCGTAGAGGTAGGCGGCTTGGATGTACTGGCAGACGATCTCGTAGGCGGCGTCCGTCTTGGGTCGTACTTGAGCCATAGGGGTTAGCTTGCTGTCCGATTGCTCGCTGCGGCGTTGCATGAGAAGCTTGCTGTAGTCCTTATTAGCCGTGTGGAGGGCGGTCAGGGTGGCGGTGAGTCCAAGGGTGGTGACGTCGGCCGTATGCTTGGCGAGGTCGTCCTGCATTCCGTCGATGCTGGCCGTCTCTTTTTCATTACGAAGTTTCTGGATGCCGGTGTAGGGCCGCAGCACGTTATTCAGACGCACAGCGGCCTCAACCTTTGCTTTCTCGGAGGAGAGCATGCCGCCGCGTACGGTAAGGAAGATGCTCATTAGTAGGCGGTCGCGTTCGGCGTCCTTCTCGGTCATGGCGGCGGTGATGAGCGACTTGGCGGCCTCTTCGTTGATCTCTACTTCTTTGTGGATGTTCTTCTCCCAAATGGGCATCAGTGTGGCGGGCATTTTCAGCTTCGTCTGATCGACGGACTTGACCCATTCGTACTGTGCACTGTGATACGCCGTGTGTTCCAGCGCATCAAAAATGCGACAGTTGCTTCCTTCAATTTTAACGATCCTCGGAAGGATGTCTTCTGTTTCTGCCATAAGCAATCTGTTTTTTAGGTTAAGTAATCAGGGATAATCGATCAGAAAGAGAGTCATCATGCGACATAAAACGGCATTTCCGCTCGTCGAAGTCATTTTATGCGACATAAAACGGCATTTCCGCTCGTCGAAGCCATTTCATGCGACATGATAACGCTTCGAGGGATATACATCTCCAGAAAAAAGATGAAACGCGCCTTCCAAGTCGTGCCCGTCGCCTCTTCTTGATCAAATATCGATTTGTTTGCAAAAATAGAAGTGCTTTCGGATTATCCTAATAGCTGCGACCCCGATCTGCTTCGCTGACGGCCTCGCCCCCCCGCTCGCTTCCCTGCAAATCGTTTCTTTTGCGCTCCGAATCACTTACCTATTTATATACGTAACGAATGAAGATTGCAATCGTTGGAACGGGTTACGTCGGTCTTGTCACCGGCACCTGTTTTGCTGAGATGGGCGTCGAGGTGTTCTGTGTGGACATCGATCGCCAAAAGATTGAGAACCTCCGCAAGGGCGTCGTCCCGATCTATGAACCCGGGCTCGAGGAGATGGTCATCCGCAACTACGAAGTGGGCCGACTCCATTTCACCACCGAGCTGACCGAGGTGCTCGACCAGGTCGAGATCGTCTTTAGCGCCGTCGGTACGCCGCCGGACGAGGACGGCAGCGCCGACCTCAAGTATGTCCTCGACGTGGCCCGCACCATCGGCCGGGCGATGAACAAATACCTCCTGGTGGTCACCAAGAGCACCGTCCCCGTGGGCACCGCCCGCCGCATCCGCCAGACCATCGCCGACGAGCTCGACCGCCGCGGCGTCACGATCAACTTCGACATCGCCTCCAACCCCGAGTTCCTCAAGGAGGGCGCCGCTGTGAAGGACTTTATGCACCCCGACCGCATCGTCGTCGGCGTCGAGTCCGACCGCGCCAAGAAGCTCATGGAGAAGCTCTATCACCCCTTTATGCTCAACAATTTCCGCATCATTTATATGGACATCCCCTCGGCCGAGATGACCAAATACGCCGCCAACGCCATGCTCGCCACCCGCATCAGCTTCATGAACGACATGGCCAACCTCTGCGAGATCATCGGCGCCGACGTCAACATGGTGCGCAAGGGCATCGGCTCCGACACCCGCATCGGCAGCAGCTTCCTCTACGCCGGCTGCGGCTACGGCGGCTCGTGCTTCCCCAAGGACGTCAAGGCGCTCATCCGCACCGCCGCTGAGCATGGCTACCCGATGCGTATCCTCAAGGCCGTGGAGGACGTGAACGAGGAGCAGAAGACCCTCCTCTTCCGCAAGCTCTCGGCCCACTTCGGCGGCGATCTCCAGGGCCGCCGCGTGGCCATGTGGGGCCTGGCCTTCAAGCCCGAGACGGACGACATGCGCGAGGCCCCCTCGCTCGTACTCATCGATCGACTGCTTGAGGCCGGTTGCCAGATTACGGCCTACGACCCCGTGGCCATCCCCGAGGCTCGCCGCCGCATCGGCGATCGCATCGCCTACGCCAACAACATCTACGAGACCGTCGAAGGCGCCGACGTGCTCATGGTCGTCACCGAGTGGAAGGAGTTCCGCCTGCCCGCCTGGGCCCGCATCCGCAGCCTGATGAAGACGCCCCTCATCCTCGACGGCCGCAACATCTACAACATCGCCGAGATCGAAGAAGCCGGCTTTACCTATCACTGCATCGGACGATAATCCACAACCATTATATAATAGTAGAGATATGAAGAAGAACCTCTTATTCTGCGGCGTGGCCGCCGCGCTGACGCTGAGCTTGGCGTCATGCAATTCGGCCACAAAAGGAAATGACAATGCGGAGGCAACCGCCGACAGCGTCACTGTTGAAGCTGAGCCAGCTACCGCTGCCTCCACAACCTTCGATAAGACGGGCGTCTACACCGGCGTCATCCCCTGTGGCGACTGCAGCGGCATCGAGACGACCCTCGAGCTGCGTAACGACGGCACCTACCATCTGGTCGAGATCTACAAGGACAAGAAGGACGGCCGATTCGAGGCCAAAGGGAAGTATGAGTGGGACGCCGCCGCCTCGTGCATCACGGTGGGCGAAGGCGACGATATGATCTCTTACATCGTCGAGGGCGACCACCTCATCATGCTCGACAAGGATGGCCAACGCGTCACCGGCGAGCTGGCCGATCATTACGTGTTGACGAAGAAGGTTGAGTAGGGATCGCCCCCCTCTCGTAACCGCGCAAAAAAAATCCCCGCCGTGCACCCATTCGTTGGATGCGCGGCGGGGGCGTCTACGGACGGGCGTCTTCGGACGCCAGCGAGTTAGGCCGGGGGCGTCTACGGACGCCAGCGAGTTTGGCCGGGTACATGATGGGGAGGCGCCCCATCGTGTATCCGGCTTTAGTTTTTAGTCCCGAGGATCACCATCTTCTGGGCGCGGGTGGCCTCGGACGAACCTGCCGTGCGGATCGCTGCGCGGTAGATGTACACGCCGGGACGGAGTCGGGCGCCGCGGCCGTTCGTCAAGTCCCACGTCACGGTGTAGGAGCGGAACAGCTCCGACGATCCGCTCTCGGTGTGCTGCCATTGCAGGCGTCCGGTGAGGTCGTAGACGTCGATCGTGACGTCCATGCGCGACTCGGGGCGGTTGTGGTCGAGGTAGAAGGTGACTTGGTCACGGGCGGGCACCGGTCCAGCGCGTAGCTCGGTGATGAAGGGCTTCAGCCCCTTCACGACACGGAAGGTGAAGGTGCGCGTGGTGGAGTTGTTGAAGATGTCCCACACCTTGAACTCCGCCGTGTGCGTTCCCTCGGCAAGGCGCGGGATGGAGAAGCGCACAACGCCCTCGCCGGCGACGTCCGTACGGTCGGCGTAGTAGCTATTCAGATTGTAGCTGAGGGCGGGGTTGTTGTCGATCGTCAGCGTGATGTCGTGGCCGATGCTGCTTCCGGTGATGTTGATGCCGGAGGCGTCTCGGACGTGCGCCACAAAGAAGGGCGTCTCGTTCGTCTCGTCTCCTTCGCGCCAGGTGCTGTCGTTGAGGTAGAGCAGGCGGACCGTCGGGCCGGTGGTGTCGCGCTCGCTGGGGGTGGCGGTGCCGCCGACGGTGTAGCGACGGAAAGCGCCGTTGGCTTCGCGATTCGTCGTGGCGTCGTAGGCGTAGAGGCTCATCTTGCCGTTACTGTTGGAGTAGGAGATGTCGGCGGGAACGATGAAGCTGAGCGTGAACTGCCCTCCGAAGACGGTCGTGTTGCCGCGATGGATGGTGTTCGGGTAGTCGGTGTAGGTGTACGTCTTGCCCGTGCGATTGTTATTGAGCGTCGTGATCTCCTTCTCGCTGTCAAGGACGACAGCCGTCAGAGCGCCATTGAAATCGGTCAGCACGGTGCTGTCTGTGCCGATCACTTCCCCCTTGATCGTGACGCGATCGAGAGCCCGGAAATTGACGGATTTATCGCTGACCGGCTGGCCATTGATCTCCGTCACACGGATGCCGTAACTCGGGAAGGCGAGCGTTAAGGCCGGATCGCCGATGAGGACAAAGCAACGGTTGAGGTACGATCGATAGCCGTTCTTCATCGCCATCAGTGCCTCGCCGAGGGTTGGTCGCCGACCATCCGTGCGACGGCTGAAGAGGTCGCGGAGAAGGATGGCGTTCATGTTGTAATTCGGCTCGTCGTAGGCCACACGTGAGGTGGTGATGAGGCCGATGCCGCCGCTCTTTTCGTTGAGAAAGACATCCTCTCCGGCCGAGGTGACCGTGTGATCGAAGGGCGTGAAATCGCACGAAGCCGTGATCCAGAGCGGTAGGTGGGAGTAGGTATATTGCTGGATCATGCTCTGGGTGATGACGTGCTCATCGCTCAGGGCTTGGGCGTTACCGTGGCCATTGTAGTTGATCAGCATGGTGCCTTCGCGCTGCAGGTTTCGGAGGGCGGTGACCACGTCGGGGTAGGCGCCGCTGCCGCCTCCGCCCGAGCTGCTCTTCTTGTAAGCGTCGAAAAGGAGGCGGTGGTTGATGTACTCCGGGTAATTTTGCTCCACGAATCGCGAGAGCCGATAGGCGTCGTCCATGTGTCGGGTCTTGTAGCCGTCGCCAGAATTACCATCGTCGCCGATGAAGCAGAGATTGTTTTTCCATGCGCCGAATGCGGGGTTGTCGATGTAGCTAATCACCTTGTTGACGACGGCTCGCGCCTGGCTGAGTGAGCGCACGGGGAAGCGGCCGATGCCCAGGCGCAGGTGAGCCGTGTCAAGTTCGGCGCCTTCGCCATCTTCGAGGATGCCGAAGTAGTCGTCCGTGACGTAAGTCTCATTGTCTTTCCCGCCGTAGGACCAGTTTCCGCCGAGCGAGAAGCGCGTCTGGTAGGTGAGGAGGAAGTTCGTCATGTCGATCCCCTTCCAGGCTGAGGAGAGCTGGCGATTGTCGTGCGATCCGTCACCAAAGAGCAGCAGATATTTCGGCGCGTCGGCCTGAGAGGTCCGTCGGTCGTAAAACATCTTCATAAAGCGCCGGATGGCGGTGGCTTCGGGTGTGCCGCTGGAGAACTCGTTGTAGACCTGCTCCGGCGTGACGATGGTGACACTGATGGAGTCGCGCTTGGTGCGATGTTTAGCGGCCAGGCGTTCGGCTTCGTTGAGGAAGGCCGGGGGGGCGAGGATCACCATGTCGGTCTGCGGCAAGGCATGGAGATTTTGCGCCGCTACGGGTCCGACGGTCTCCGGCGTGGGGAACGTTTTAGAGAGATCGACCAGCACAAACTCTCGCAGGGTGTCGCCACTGGCGGCGATGGAGAAGGTCAGTGCCGATCCGTCTGCGCTTGTCTCCATACGGCTGACGCGCTGGGGGGAGGTGACGTCAAAGACGACCATCTGGCCGCCCGCAGCACCGCCGATGACGAAGCGCGTGGAGGAGCGCAGCGACTCCAGGTCGCGGAAAAACGTGAAGGGCTTATCGTAAGCCTTGAGCGTGCGCTTGGCTTGCAGGCGGATGTAGTCGAGGAAGCTGTTGGCGGCGGCCGCTTTGTCGTATGTCACGGTCACCTTCGGCGTTTCGCTTTTGGCGCCGCCCCATGCTCCGGTGCCGGCGTATTCGCGCGCCTTGGTGTAGTCGCGGTTGTCGGCCGGGATGGAGCCGCGGAGCAGTTGTGTGCCGTCTATGGCCAGCGTGACGGTACCCGAGCCCGTGACACCGGTGTAGGCTACGAAGCGGAGGGTCACTTTGCCCGCGTCGTTCGTGATGCCGGGCACAGAGAAGGGGAACGTTTGCGAGAGGGTGCTGGCAAAGCTCTCGCCGAAGAGTTCGCGGCCGGAGCCCGTTTGCCCCAGCTTTTGCAGGAACTCACGATCGACCTCGTGCAGCAGATGCTCATCGAAGGTCTTGGCTTCGCGCGAGGTGTTGGCGATGGATGCCGTCGTGCCCATGTCGGCCGTGGGCGTAGCGTCGGTCACGAAGTAATAGCCGTGCATGGCGTAGGGGTTGTTCTCGTGGGTGAAGACGCCGGCCTTTCGGTCGTAGCTCCACTTGACGGGCCCTCGGCCGTAGAAGAGTATGTAGTCCGTGCCGCGATAGATGGGTGTGGCGGGCAGGTCGTCGATGTAGCTTTTGCGCGAGAAGTCCTCGTCGAGGATGTATCCGCCGTAGCCGTGGACGGATACTTTGGCCGGATCTGCGAAGCCCATGGCGCGCAGTTCGGCGTAGGTGAGTTTATAGATGCCATCGTCCGCGACGCGGATTTTCACCCATCGCCCCTCAGCCAGTGCGGAGCTGCGGGCGTAGATCCGGGAGTCGGCGTGCGCGACTGTTGCCGTCATAGCCCAGAGGACGATTGCGCAGCATACAGCAGATAGTATTCGTGTCATATATAGAAGTTAGAAGTGTACGTTGGTGTAAAAGCATGTGACAGTTGTAGGTGCACGCCATCCGTAAGTCTTCCCTGCGAACCGCAGCGATGCCTTCGGGGTGTCTCTGAGCGCGCCACGGCCAGAGGTAGTGGGACGTTCAGAGCTCCGAATCCGTCACCGCTTGAGTCAATAAGGTCTACGGAGCGTCCGAATGCGTCATTGCCTCGGGCTATGGCACCTACTGTGCACCTGAGTTATTTAACGTGAGTTTGATGTAAGGATAGGGCCAGCAGAGAGTTTCTACGGAAGCCACGCGATGGCCAAAGCATTTCCAAAAACACTTTGGCCGTTACAGCGCTCTATCAAAGACATTCTCCAGGGATAAGGAACCCCATTCTTTCGTCGAATTCACGTTATTATTTAATGTGGAAATCGAGCAACCGCTTGTCGCCGATGAAGCCTTCCAGATGGTCGCCGATCGCTACCGGGCCGACCCCCGAGGGGGTACCGGTGTAGATCAAATCGCCCATGCGCAGGGTAAAGAATCGACTGACGAAGGCCACGATACGGTCGACGGGAAAGAGCATGTCGGCCGTCCGCCCGAGCTGCACGGTGTGCCCATTGAGGTCGAGGCGGAAGGTAAGCCGATTGATGTCGCCCCCCACGGAGTCGAGGGGGACGAAACGGCCCACGGCTGCCGCGTTGTCAAAGGCCTTGCAGAGCTCCCAGGGCATGCCTTTGGAGCGGAGGTCACGCTGCCGATCGCGGGCGGTGAAGTCTATGCCGACGGTCACCTCGTCGTAGTATCGAGCGGCGAATCGCTCGTCGATGTTTTTACCCAGCCGGTTGATTTTGATGACGATCTCCGTCTCGTAGTGCACTTCGTCAGAGAAGTCGGGGATGAAAAAAGGCTTGCCATCCTTCAGCACCGGATCGGATTTCATGAAAATCGTAGGCTCTGGGGACAAAAACGTGTGCCGCAATTCTTTATTGTGATCGGCATAGTTCATGCCGACGGCGAAGATTTTCATGAGGTAGAAAGGCTATTCAGGCGATTGAACATTACCGCCAGATTGGCATAGATGGAAGTGTTTTGCACCACGACGTCGCGAGGGACGCGGATGCGGAAGGGGGTGAAGTTCCATAGGGCACGGATGCCACAGGTCAAGACGAGGTCCGTGACGTGCTGAGCTTCTTCCACGGGCACGGTGATGACGGCGATGGTGGCGTCGAGCATGTGCCGGCACTCGCAAAGCTCGTCGAGGTGGTAAACGGGGATGCCTCCGATCTCGGTGCCGACCACCTCGGGACGGACGTCGAAACCGGCCACGATGTCGAGTCCGTACTGCCCCAGACCGGCGTCGCGCATCAGGGCTGCACCCAGCTGACCGACGCCGAAGAGTAGGGCGCGGTGGGCGTGGGCAAAGCCGAGGAAGTCGTCCAGGATGCCTACCAGGGCGTCGACCTCGTAGCCCACGCGTGTCTTGCCCGATATGTTGACGTAGGAGAGGTCTTTGGCCACTTGCATGGGGGTCACGCCCGTCTCCTCTCCGATGCGGGTGGAGGAAACGACCGTCTCGCCACGCCCGCGGAGCAGCTTGAGGTAGGCCAGATACCAGGGCAGGCGTCGGAGCGTCGGCTCGGGCACATGGTCGTGGCGGAGATGTGGGTCGGATGCGGTCATTCCGGTTTCGTCTCCCAGTGGTTTTTGAGCGGGTTGGCGTACATCTCCAGCAGCTTGGTGCGGAGGTAGGCTTCATCCTTTGTGGGCAGGTCGATGCGGTCGATCTGCTTTTGCAGGTAGGCCTCGAAGCGGGCCTTGTCGCGTAGGTCGTAGTTTACCCGGAAGCGGAGCGTGTTGTAGAGCAAGTCGTAGGCTACGTAGTTGCCGGGATAGAAGCGATAGTGAGCGTAGATGTCGCGGTCGATGGCTGCGGCGGCTGCGGTGAGCAGTTCGTTGCGCGGCATGGCAGGGTCGAACGTGCGGAGGATGGAGTTCAGCGGCGAGCCAATGGTAAAGTGCACGCGGCCCTTGTTCTCCATGATGCCCGTTTGCATGCTGAGCAGGTCGTCGCTTCCACTCTTGACGTAGGCGGGATTGTCGCGTTTGAGTTGGAACTCTCGGGCCTTGAGGTAGTCGCAGGGATCGTATTCGTATGAGATGGCGATGGGCACGATGTTCAGCTCCATCAGGTTGCTGAGGAGGCGCTCGTCGCCCTCTCCCGCCATGCAGAGCATTTTGAGGACTGCCGTCTGCGTGTGGTCGTTGGAGTCTTTGGCGCGGCCCTCTCGTTGGGCTATCCAAATGGACTCGTGCGTCTCGCGCAGGGTGTGGCGGATGTAGGCGGAGAGGATGCGGCTGTTCTCAAGCAGCTTCCGGGCGGAGACGTTGCGCTTGACGATAAAGCTGTTATTCAGTCGCACCAGGAGTCGGATCCAGGGGTGGATGAGTAGGTTGTCGCCGATGGCGATCTGCGTCATGTCGTAGCCCACGTCGTAGAGCAGAACGTTGAGGAAGGCCGCGTCGAGGACAATGTCGCGGTGGTTGGAGATAAACGTGCAGGGCGCTTTGCCCTCAGGCAGTCGGCTGCGTCCGGAGATGGTCAGCGAAAAGGTTGACCGTCGGGCGATGGCCATCACGGTCTTATATCCCATGGTGGACTTGAACTCGGCCTTGGTGCGACAGGCGCGCATAGCCTCAGAGAGGGCTACGCGGTCGGCGTCAGGGGCGATGTAAGTCAACGCGCGCCATAGTCCGTCGGAGGCGATCAGATCCTCGATGGCTTGGGGCACTTCATTGTCGTTTACAGGGCGGATATCGTCGAAGGCAGAAGCTGGATGGACTGTTTCCATGAATAGGTGGTTAGGAATTATAGGTGAGTAGTAGATGGAGGCGTTTAGACGCCATTCATTTCGTGTTCGATGACCTCAGTCATGACGTCCGCAATCTGGAGGCCGGCGGCGCGGATCTGTTGCGGAATGAAGCTTGTCTGGGTCATGCCCGGCGTGGTGTTGACCTCCAGCACGACGGGTTCGCCGCCATCTGGTGGGATGATGTAATCCACGCGGATGATGCCTTTGGCACCTATCAGATTGTAGATGCGCTCCGTCTCTTGTTGGATCTTTCGGGTGAGATCTTCCGATATGCGAGCCGGGGTGATCTCACTCACTTGGCCGTTGTATTTCGCGTCGAAGTCGAAGAAGTCGTTGCTGGTCACTACCTCCGTCAGCGGGAGGAGCACCACGCGATCGCGTGTCTTATAGCAGCCGCACGTCACCTCTGTGCCGGGTGCAAAGCGTTCAATGATCACTTCGTCGTCGCAGGCGAAGGCGCGCCGGATAGCCTCATTGATCTCGGTGGTCACTTTCACTTTCGTCGTGCCGAGGCTGCTTCCGCCGGCATTAGGCTTGATGAAGACAGGTAAGCCGAGCGTCTTGGTGACAAGATCCGCGTCGACTGAATCTCCGCGTCGCAAACGGATCGCATCCGAGACGCGTACGCCTTGGCTCCCCAAGAACTGCGAGCAGGTGTATTTGTTGAAGGTGAGCGCGGAGGCCAATGCACCGCAAGAGGAGTAGGGGAGGCCAAGCATGTCGAAATAGCCCTGCAATCGACCGTCTTCGCCGGGGGTGCCGTGGATGGTGATGTAGGCAAAGTCGAAGCGGACGTGGCGGCCGTCGGGGTGGCGGTAGCTGAAGTCGTTCCGGTCGATGGGCACCCGAACACCGTCGGCCAAGAGCACGCTCCATTCGTCGCGGGTCAGGAGCACACGATGGAGGTCGTAGCGCGTTTTGTCGATAAAGGAATAGAGGCCTTCGGCACTCTTCAACGAGATCTCATACTCGCCGGAGTAGCCCCCGGCCACCAGTGCAATCTGCTTTTTCATTGCTCGTGTAGGGCGATAAGGGTTAGGTGTTTTCGGCGCAGTAGGTGCGCCATTTATTGATCAGCGCCTGCATGTCGTCGGGCAGCGGGGCTGTGAAGAAGAGTTCGCGTCCCGTGGCGGGATGGACGAAGCCGAGCGTCTCGGCGTGCAGTGCTTGACGTGGACAGGTGTCGAAGGCGTCTTGCACGAATTGCCGATAGCTGCCTGTGGGGCGACCTTTGAGAATGCGTTCGCCGCCGTAGCGGGCATCGTTGAAGACGGGGTGTCCGATGTGGCTCATGTGGGCACGTATCTGGTGTGTACGCCCCGTCTCGAGCTGGCATTCCAGTAGGCTGACGTAGCCCAGCCGCTCAGCCACGCGATAGTTTGTGGCTGCCCACTTGCCTTCCTCGCTCCCGGGCGGATAGACGGCCATGCGGAGACGATCGCGTAGGTCGCGGCCGATGTTTCCTTCGATGCGCCCTTCTTTCTCTTTCGGGATGCCCCAGACGAGCGTCTGGTAACGGCGTTGGGTGCTTTTTTCGAAGAACTGGCGGCTGAGGTGAGTCTTGGCGTCGATGTTTTTGGCTACGACGAGTAGACCGGACGTGTCCTTGTCGATACGGTGCACGAGGCCCAGCCGCGGGTCGTTCGGATCGTAGCTCGGGAGGTTGCGCAGATAGTAGGCCAGCGCATTCACCAGCGTGCCGGTGTAGTTGCCGTGACCGGGATGCACAACAAGACCTGCCGGCTTATTGACCACCAGCAGGTCTTCATCTTCGTAAATGATGTTGAGGGGAATGTTCTCCGGAGCGACCTCGAACGCGTGCCGCGGCCGTGTCATAACGATCGTGACCACGTCTCCCGGTTTCACCCGATAGTTGCTCTTCACGGGGATGCCGTCGACCCGCACATAGCCCGCATCAGCAGCCAGCTGAATGCGGTTGCGGCTCGTGTGCGTCATTCGGTCGATGAGGAACTTGTCGACGCGGAGCAGAGATTGGTTCGGATCGGCCGTGAATCGAAAATGCTCGTAGAGCACTTCGGGGGCTTCATCGTCATCCTCGTCCTCGGTGAAGAGTCCGTCTGCCATGGCATCTTGGAGCGTCATCGGTCTGTGGTCGATGTTTTCTTCGTTAGGAGTCATTCTTCTTCTTCGTCGTCTTCTTCAGATGAATCGTCGCTATTGGAGGCACCCCAGGTTGGCTCGGTGCGTGGTGACCAGAATGTGGAGTCTGTGCCGCCTTCGCCGCCGTCGCTCACTCTGAGGACGATCTTGGCTGCGAGAGGGGCGCGATCGCCTGCCTTCAATGTCTTGCCACGCAGTTGTACGCCAAGTGCCAGATCGCGGTAGCTACCGCTGACGTAGACGACATCTATGGAGGTGAATCCGTGCGATTGCAGCAGGGCGAATGCCTGTCGCATGGAGAGGTCGGTGACGTCCGGCACGAGACCCATCTGTGCCGTGCGGGCATTGATGGTCAGGTAGAGGATGCGGTCTTTCTTGACCCTCGATCCGACGGCGGGCACCACCTCGACGATGGCTCCCGGCGCGGTTTCTTTGGAGTAGATGGAGTCGATCACCGTGTAACGCAGCCCTATTTTCCGGATCTCCCGATCTGCCTCTTCAGGCGTCTGCCCCTTCACGTCGGGCACGATGATGGACTGATTGTGGCGGGTGTATATGTCCAGGGATTTCAGCACTGTGAACGAAAGGAGCCAGAGTGCGAGGGCGGCAAAGAAGATGTGTACCACCACAGGCAGGCGCATGAACCATTCCAGTATGTCTTCGGCGTCTTTTTTCTTTTTCATAAGGCTGCGTGAGGCTTCAGAGGCAGTTTGAAGTTTATGGAGTGATGATTTTAAGGAGCTGTCTTGGACGGAGATTCCCGCTCTCTGTTTCGAGGCTATCCGGGCCTATTCCGGCTCTTTTGTTCCATCTTTTTTGTCACACAAGGGTCAGCTGTGCTCCTCGAAAGATGGGGCAAAATCCCATTGAAATATGCGCTGGATATGCTCCGAAATAAACCCCCAAACAGCTTCTATAAACGAAGAAAGTAAAAGTCTTTTCCTTCAAACTTTTACTTTCTCATGTGGGGCCAAGCAGTTTTTCTGTGGCTTTTATTCCCGAGGGGAGCTTTATGCCTTCGGATATTCGTCGGATACGGTCAGTTTCTTACGTCCCTTTGCGCGGCGTGAAGCCAATACGCGACGTCCGTTGGCGGTCGACATTCTCAGGCGAAAACCATGCTTATTCTTTCTCTTTCGGTTGGAGGGTTGGAATGTTCTTTTCATTTTGATCTATCTGTTATTGTTATGATTATCCGTGAAATCAGGGCGCAAATGTAAATCCATTTTTGATTGCAGCAAGCCGGCAGGCCGGGCTGGAAACGGCCGGCAGAGCCATGAAATGGTTCCTGTTTACCGTCTGCTGACGCCTTTTGTGGGCCGCCCGAATTACGCTGCTTATCGGGGTCACTGCGCGAAGCCAAACACGGGCGTAATCGGGCCGCGCAGGCCTCTGCCGAGGCCGGGGAAGTATGCTTGGTACATGATGAGGTGGGATTGGCTTTGTACCCGGCCAAACTTCGCTGGCGGCAGGCCTCTGCCGAGGCCGGGGA
>CALHPT010000082.1 GCA_938036405.1 uncultured Tannerella sp. | reverse complement strand
AGGAAGCAAAAGAAGATCAAGGCGATGATCGCCATCAAGTTGGCCGGATAGATGCAGAGGGTTATTTCGGCCTTCATGGAGTTTGGCCGAATAGGCGCAGGGATTGCTGCGTGGTTTCATGGGATGCAGGCGATGGCCCGCAGGGATCCGTGGGGGCGGGCACAAAAAAAGCCGGATACCGGCTCGAGACGACGCTCGGCGAGTATCCGGCCAAAAGGCTTGAGATGAGGAGTTAGTTATGGCTTTCGCTAAGGGCGGCGATTAGCTCGTCGAGGGTGACGGCGCGTTGCTCGCCGCTGCGCATGTCCTTGAGCTGAATGCGGCCGGTGGACATCTCGTCCTCGCCGACAAGGGCCACGAAGGGGATCGCGTTTGCGTCGGCATAGCCGAGTTGCTTTTTCATCTTCGCGGCGTCGGGGTAAAGCTCGGCGCGAATGCCGGCAGCGCGCACGCGGGCAATCAGCGGCAGGAGGTAGTTGGCCTCACGCTCGCCGAAGTGCACAAAGAGCAGCTGGGTGGTTCGCAACGTGTCTTCAGGATAGAGATCGAGCTGATTTAGGACATCGTAAATGCGATCTGCGCCGAATGAGATGCCGACGCCCGAAAGGCCGGCCATACCGAAGACGCCTGTCAAATTGTCGTACCGACCGCCGCCCGTGATGCTTCCGATCTCCACGTCGAGGGCTTTGACTTCAAAAATGGCTCCCGTGTAGTAATTGAGTCCGCGCGCGAGTGTGAGATCGGTCTCCAGGACGGCCTTCATCGGCAGCCGCTCAATGTGATCCAGAATGTATTCCGTCTCCTCCACGCCGCGGATGCCTGTCTCCGAGCCTTCCAATACGCTACGCAGGGCAGCCATCTTCTCCCGATTGGAACCGCTGAGGCCTATCACGGGCTGCAGGCGATCGATGGCCGAATCGCTGATGCCCTTTGTCCGAAGCTCAGCGATTACGCCCTCGCGTCCAATCTTGTCTAACTTGTCGATCGCCACAGTGATATCGACGATCCGTTCGGCCTCCCCGATCACTTCGGCTATGCCGGCAAGAATCTTGCGGTTATTCATCTTGATCACCACATTGATGCCCAGACGTCGGAAGACCTCGTCCATGATCTGGATGAGTTCCACTTCGCAAAGCAGCGAGTCACTGCCGACTACGTCCGCATCGCATTGGAAGAACTCGCGGTATCGGCCCCGCTGCGGGCGATCGGCACGCCAAACGGGTTGTATCTGGTAACGCTTGAAGGGGAAGGTCAATTCGGATCGGTGTTGGACTACGAATCGGGCAAAGGGTACCGTAAGATCGTATCGAAGGCCTTTCTCGGAGATCCTGGCCGAGACCTTCGGAAGGCTTTTTTCCTTCCAGTCGTCGTCGGTGATAGCCGAGAGAAAGTCGCCCGAGTTTAGGATTTTGAACAGCAGTTTGTCGCCCTCTTCGCCATACTTACCCATGAGGGTGGATAGTTGCTCCATGGCGGGCGTTTCAATCTGCCGGTAGCCGTAGAGGTGGTAAACCTGACGTATGGTTTCGAATATGTAGTTGCGCCGGGACATCTCCACGGGCGTAAAATCGCGAGTCCCTTTCGGGATTGAAGGTTTCTGTGCCATGCTAATCTCTTCTGCTGCCTGAGGTGAATATGAGAATGTAATAAAGGAGGGTAGCCAATGAGCCAAGGGCTGCCACGACATAAGTATATGCGGCCGACTGCAGAGCGTCGCGGGCCATGCTATCGGTTTCCCGAGAGGTTAGTCCGGAGGTCTTCAACCAGGCTAAGGCGCGCCGACTGGCATCTATCTCGACCGGGAGGGTGATAAAACTAAACAGTGTGGTCAATGCGAACATCACGATGCCTATCAACATGAGTTGCGGAAAGGTTTTGATGAGCAACATGCCAACCAGTAAGACCCACTGGACGATATTCGATGAGAAGCTGACTATGGGAACCAGCCTTGAGCGGAGCTTAAGCGGAGCGTAGGCGCAAGCGTGTTGGACGGCGTGTCCGCATTCATGGGCAGCCACCGCAGCGGCGGCGATGCTGTTGCTGGCATAGACGGAGTCGCTGAGGTTGACCGTCTTCTTTGCGGGATCGTAGTGATCCGTCAGCTGCCCAGCCACGGACGTGACCCGCACGTCTTCGATGCCATTCTGGCGAAGCATACGCTCAGCCACTTCGCGTCCCGTCAGGCCTCCGGGCAAGGGCACCTGAGAATACTTTTCGAACTTGCTTTTTAAGCGACTTGACACCAGCCAGCTCAGCGCGGCTATGCCGATAAAAATGACCCAGTAAAGGGCCGTTGAAGAGGTAATCATTGGTTGTAGGGGATAGGTGATAATACTTTGTTTGGGGAATCGTCGAGGCAAAATAATAGTCCTCACGGAGGATGGAGGCGCTTCGTGACGTCTCCGAGCTTCCGGAGGACTATGCTTTTTGTCCTTCAGCTCGTGCGGTTGAAGGCAAAAAGAATGCCAGACGGCCTACTCGTTGTAGCGGATGATAGTCTGCTCGCGATCAGGTCCGACTGAGACGATCTTAATGGGTACGCCCAGCTCATCCTCGAGGAAAGTCAAATAGGCGTTGAACTCCTCGGGGAATTCGTCTTCGCTCTTCATCCTTGACATATCGGTACGCCATCCGGGCAGCTCGGCGTAAATGGGCTCAGCGCCCGAAGCGTCGTAGGGGAAGCGATCCGTCTCCTCGCCGTTCTGGCGATAGGCCACACAAGCCTTGATCATCTTAAACGTATCCAGGACGTCACTCTTCATCATGATCAATTGCGTTACGCCGTTAATCATCACAGCGTAACGTAAAGCCACGAGGTCAATCCACCCGCACCGGCGACGGCGCCCCGTAACCGATCCGAACTCGTGTCCGCGCTCGCACATAGCCTCCCCCGTTTCATCGTGCAACTCCGTGGGGAAAGGCCCACTGCCCACGCGTGTGCAATAGGCTTTGAAGATGCCGTACACTTCGCCAATATTTCTCGGAGACACTCCCAGGCCGGTGCAGCATCCGGCGCAGATCGTGTTGGAGGAAGTGACGAAGGGGTAGGATCCGAAATCGATGTCCAGCATCGTACCCTGCGCACCCTCGGCAAGCACCGAGCATCCCTCGCGGAGAAAGTCGTTCACTACATGCTCGCTGTCAATAAGCCGGAAGCCTTTCAAATACTCCAGCGCTTCGAGCCACGGACGCTCGATGTCAACTAAATTGTATCCGAAGTTCATCGCCCGAAGCATGTTTTCGTGTCGGCGTTTAGCAGCGGAATACTTCTCGTCAAAGTTTTCCAATAGGTCGCCTACCCGGAGTCCGTTCCGGCTGATCTTATCGGTATACGTTGGGCCAATGCCTTTGCCCGTCGTACCTATTTTTCCCGATCCCTTAGCGGCCTCGTTAGCCAAATCGAGTATCCGATGGGTTGGCATGATCAAATGGGCTTTCTTCGAGATCATCAGTTGCTGCTTCAAGTTGTGCCCGTGATTGGCCAACGCTTCGGCTTCTTCCTTAAAGAGAAGCGGATCGATAACCACCCCGTTGCCAATTATGTTTGTCTTCCCACCCTGGAATATGCCAGAGGGAATGGAGCGGAGTATGTATCGCTCTCCGCCAAACTCAAGCGTATGTCCTGCGTTGGGTCCCCCTTGGAACCGCGCTACCGCATCGTACTTCGGCGTCAATACGTCGACCACTTTGCCTTTTCCTTCGTCGCCCCATTGGAGGCCTAATAAAACGTCTACTTTCATCTGATTCATTCATTTTTGGGATTATCCTAAGTCATTGCAACCCCTTCGTCGTTCATTTCGGGGATCGCCAGAGGTCATTGATTCACCTTCGTCATTCATTTCGGGGTTCATCCGGGGCCATTGATTCCGTTCATTGATTCTTTTCGGGGATCATCCGGAGTCGTCGCTTCCCCTTCGCAGTTCATGCGGAGATTCATCCGGAGCCATTGATTCCACTCATCGAGCCCTTTGGGGGATCATCCGGAGTCACCGCTTCCCCTTCGCAGTTCATGCCGAGATTCATCCGGGTTCACCGCTTCCCCTTCGCAGCCTCGGCCGCCTTTCGCTGACTCATACGCATTCGGAATTTGCATTTGGAGCACATACCGTAGATGTAAAGCGAATGGCAGTCGTAGGTAAATTTGGGAATCCGCCGGTGAGCCAGCTCGCGCGTCAGTCGATCGTCCTTCACCTCCTGGACGGCACCGCAATAGCTACAGATGGCATGATGGTGAGTGGCGGCGGCCGCCTGTAGCTCATATTGCACAAGTTGGGATGAGAACTGGTGTCGGACCACGATACGGGCATCCATCAGCAGCTCAAGCGTGTTGTAGATGGATGCCCGACTGACATGAAAATGCGCTTCGTCGAGCTGACGGAGTAGCATTTCCACGTCAAAATGTCCTCTTATCCGACAAATGTGCTCCAGGATCGTGAAGCGTTCCGTCGTCTTCCTCATGCCGCGCTCAGTGAGAAAGCGAGCGAACGACTCTTTGGCCGGTTCGAAGGCATAGGTATCGACGGCGTTATCCATATTCGGACGTCGTAAGGGATAGGAGAAAGAAGGAGTTAATTGTAAGTCGGGAGGTAAGAGTATTCCCGACTGTAACGCATCATCTGATCCGCGTAGTCCTCGGAGTAGTCAAGCGTAACGTCGGTCACCTTGCCCTGAGCGTCACGGATAGGCTTCATCACCGGGTTAACGAAACCCTTGTAAGGCGCCAGATGGAGTCGGGCATAGCGCGCGAGAACCTCCTCGTGCAGGGCACGGTCCACCTTCACGCCGTAGTCTTCCACCAACTTCCGACCTGCCTCAAAATCACCTTCGCTCTTGATTCGCTGCAGCTCGGCCAAAAGCTCCGCAAACAGCCCACGCAATTTCGCGTAATCGTTCACAACGACAAACGTCTTTCCGTCGCGCTTCGCAAAGTCCACGACATGGTCCGCACGACCCTTTTCGTACACCCAGCGAGCGATCAGCTGACGGTTTCGCATGTGCGCTTCCTCAATGTCATTACCCGGTTGAATGCGCACCAGCTGTGTCATCAGCCCATTCATGATGTATTTGTAATACTCCGCCTTGTATGCTTCGGGATCACTCAGCAGTCCGAGCTCGATCAACTTAGGATCGGCCAAGTAGTAGAGGGCGAAGATGTCTGCCCGCGCCTCTTCCAACGTCGAACTGTACGCACCCAGCGCATTGGGATCGGTTCCCTCGAGCAGTTGCCCAGAGGCGTGCCCCAAGCACTCATGAAGATCGGTGTGCAAGTTGTCGGTGATGAAGCCATACTTATCGATGCGTGCGTGTTCTGCGTCGTTCCAAACGAATTCCTCACGGAAACCGTTGCCTTGAGCCGCCTTGTCGTAGGCCTCGGTGATATTCTCAATGGTGACCGACTTCGAGCCATGATCCTTACGGATCCAGTCTGCGTTCGGCAAGTTGATGCCGATCGGAGTAGTCGGATAGCAGTCTCCGCCCAGCATAGCGACGGTAATCACTTTGGCCGTGATACCCTTCACCTTCTTCTTACGGAAGCGGGGATCCATCGGCGCATTGTCTTCGAACCATTGCGCGTTGTCGCTGATTATCCGCGTGCGCTTCGTGGCCTCACGATTGACGAAGTTGGCTATCGCCTCCCAACTGGCCTTCATTCCCAGCGGATCGCCATACGACTCGGTAAAGCCGTTTACGAAGTCTACCTCCGAGGCCGTATCCTTCACCCACAAAATCGCGTAAGCATCGAACGTCTTCAGATCGCCCGTGCGATAAAACTCGACAAGCTTCTCGATCACGGCTCTCTGCGCAGCATTCTCGGCGAACTGCTCAGCCTTCCGAAGCTCGTCCACAATACGTTCGATCGCCTCAGTGTACAGCCCTCCGACCTTCCACACCTTCTCTACCAGCTTGCCTTCAGCCGTCTTACTCAGCCGGCTGTTCAGGCCGTAGGATGGCGCGGTGGAATCGTTCGGTGTCCGCATGGCTGCGTAGAACGCCTCAGCCTCTTTTTGCGTCACGCCACCTTCGTAATAGTTATTGGCCGACGCCAGCAACATGTCGCCGCTACCACTCTGTACGGTACGCTTAGGCATCACTTTCGGGTCGAAGATGACGGGCGTAATCTCCGTCAGCCAAGCATCCACTGTCTGGCCCTTGCGCACGGGCACATGTTTCGGGTCGAGGCTGCGAATGCACTGCGCGAAGTAGTCCGCGGTGAATCCCGTCGGCTCGAACTTGTCCTCACCGTAGTGGTGGTGAATGCCGTTAGCCAACCACACCCGCTTGAGGTAAGTCTCCAGCGCCTTGAATCGTGCATCGTTGCGGTCGCCACGATATTCCTTGTGGATGGCCTCCAGGGCTCGCCGAATGGCCAGGTTATACCGGCAGTTCTGATCGAAAAGTATATCACGCCCCATCAGGGCGGCCTCGGAGAGGTGGTAGAGCAGTTGCTTTTGTTGCAGGGAGAGCCCGTCGAATCCGGGCACCTCGTAGCGCAAGATTTCAATGTCGGCGAAGCGATCCACCGTGTAATCGATCTTCGGATGCTCGTCGTTTGCAGCCGTTGCCACGTGTGCTCCGGCCGAAAGAAGTGATGTCGTCATAAGAAGTAATGCTGACTTTTTCATTGTGATTGATGTTATGTTGTTTCCATTTTGGATAAAAGGCGAAAGACTCTCGGTTCGAACGGATCCCCCGTTGCCCAAAAAGAGGGAGCGAACGCCTTGCTTGACGGCCGCCCCCTCCAGAGATGTGCCTATACTATGTTGTCTACAGTGCGATCGGAGTTAAGCCAACGGATCCATCGGCTCTTCCTTCACCTCCCAACCCAGCGCACTGGCTCCCAGCACAGCCGCGTCGCTCTCTTTGAGCTGCGAGAACAGTAGCCGCGTCTTGCCTTGGAACACTTTCAGCATGTGCTCCTCCATCGACCGCTTCACGGGCGCCATGATCAGATCGCCCGCCTTGGCCAACCCTCCGAAGAGGATGATTGCCTCGGGGCTGGAGAAGGCCACAAAGTTTGCGAACGCCTCGCCCAGGATCTCACCCGTTATCTCAAAGATCTCGATCGAGAGTTTGTCGCCCTGCACGGCTGCATCGTAAACGTCCTTCGACGTGATCTTGTCCGGCTCCAGCGCCCTGAGCAGACTCGCGTCCGTGCGCATCGTCAGCAGCTCGCGCGCTGTACGGGCCACACCCGTGGCCGAGGCATACGTCTCAAGGCAGCCGTGACGCCCGCAGCCGCAAAGCCGACCGTTCTCACGTCGCACCGTCGTGTGGCCCAGCTCACCGGCAAAGCCGTCGTGGCCGTACACCAGATTGCCGCCGCAGACGATACCGCTACCTACACCCGTGCCGAGCGTGATGACGATAAAGTCCTTCAGACCGCGCGCCGCACCGTAGGTCATCTCGCCGATGGCAGCGGCGTTGGCGTCGTTCGTGAGCGTCACGGGGATGCCCCCGGTGCGATCACTGATGAGCTGTGCCAGCGGCACCTTGCCCTTCCACGGCAGGTTGGCCGCAAACTCGATGCAGCCGTTGAAATAATTACCGTTCGGCGCACCCACGCCGATGCCCTTGATCTTGTCTCGTCCACCGGCTGATCGAATCACCTCCTGCAGCCCTTCGCCCAAAGCGCGGACGTAGTCGTTCACATCTTCATAATGTCCGGTCTTGATCGAACCATTGTACAGCACATTGCCTCGCGTGTCAACGACCCCGAAGACGGAGTTCGTGCCGCCGATATCTATCCCAATTACATACGGCTTATCCATGATCTATCTGTTATATGTGATACTTATTTGATTGTGTGCGCCAAAGATATAGACGAAAAAAAATCCCGACGCTTTCGCGCCGGGATCTTCCGATTCACTTATGGAGGCCTTCCGAGGGGAAGGAGGGCTAAGAGCGAAGGGTGATTACCTCACTTCCTTCTTAGCCTTGTCGCACTGCTTGGCGTCCTTCTTGTCCTTGCAGCAGCTCTTCTTGTCAGCCTTGTTGCACTCCTTCTTGTCGGCCTTGTCGCAGTTTGCCTTGGCCTTGTCGCAGTGCTTCTTATCCTTATCCTTGTTGCAGCAGCTCTTCTGCTCGGTCTGCTGACCTTCTTTCTTCACATCCTGTGCGCCAGCCGAGAGGGCTACGCCAAACGTCATGGCAGCTGCGATAGCTGCGCTCAAAATCACTCTCTTCATTTCTCTTGTCTATGTGTTGATTAATACGATTTGAAATCTTGGGGCAAAGGAATGCCATTTTGCCTCGCATTTCCGCCGCTCTCATCGCCCGATTAATCTTATTTGCACGAAACGCCCCGCATTTTGCCTTTTTTGGAGCCCACCCGGCGCTCTATTGCGCTCGCGCCTTAACAATCTTTCCGTGCCGCCTTGGTTTTTCGCCTTTTCCGCCCCCCTTTTACCCCCAAAAACAGAGTCAGCGCGCTTTGAAAAGGCTTCGATGATCCGAAATCCACCGTCGATGCGCTTTACCCTCCCTCCCAACCTCCCCAATCCCCCGTCATCAGCCTTTCCAGCGCCCGACAAGGTATTGTTTATATCATAAACAGCTTATCCAAAAATATTATACCACTGTTTTGATCATAAACAGTAACTCCAAGAACTATATGCAGACTGATCCATTTACAATCATATCTATATTCTATTTTTACTCGTGCTTATAGAACGAACATGCTTCAAGATAATTTTAGAGCCTATTTTTTGATCTAAAAATGATCTCAAAAAAATGATCGACATTATCTCTATTCAAAAACAAGGATCAAATCATTTTGCAGCAATGATTCTTACCATAAATAACTATGAAAACTGCATAAGCTCTCTGTTTACAACATAAACAGTAGGAATAATATCACAAACATACTGTTCTATCTATAAACGTCAGGAAAAAGTTTTTAGATATACTGTTTATGACATAAACAGCACCTTCTCGGACACTGGAAAGGCTGATGACGGTGCATTGGGGAGGTTTGGAGGGAGGGTAAAGCGCATCGACGATGAATTTCGGACCATCGAAGTCCTTTCAAAGCGCATTGCGTTTGTTTTTGGGACACGGTAGAAGTTTGGAGGGCCGTTTGCGCGAGGTTTTCGGGCGTCCTACTTTTGCGCGCATAAAGACAACCAAGGAATCATGTTTGAAAACTTAAGTGACAGATTAGAACGCTCATTCAAACTGCTGAAGGGCGAAGGAAAGATCACCGAACTGAACGTGGCGGAGACGCTCAAAGATGTGCGACGCGCACTGCTTGACGCCGACGTAAACTATAAGGTGGCCAAGCAGTTCACCGACACAGTCAAGACCAAGGCCATGGGCCAGAACGTGCTCACGGCGCTCAAGCCGAACCAGGTGATGGTCAAGATCGTGCACGACGAACTGGCTACGCTCATGGGCGCTTCGGCCTCGGAGCTGGAGCTGAAGGGGCAACCGGCCGTCATCCTTATGTCGGGCTTGCAGGGCTCGGGTAAGACGACCTTCTCGGGCAAGTTGGCCGGCATGTTGCGCAGCAAGAAGAGCCGCAAACCGCTGCTGGCTGCGTGCGACGTGTACCGTCCGGCGGCTATCGATCAGCTACATGTGCTGGGCGAACAGCTCGGCGTGCCCGTATATTCCGAGCGGGAGAACAAGAACCCGGTGGAGATCGCCGAGCATGCCATTGCAGAGGCACGGCGCACGGGACGTGACCTCGTGATCATCGACACGGCCGGCCGTCTGGCCGTCGACGAGCAGATGATGCAAGAGATCGCCGCCATCAAGCAGGCCATCAACCCAGACGAAACGCTCTTCGTGGTCGACTCCATGACGGGTCAGGACGCCGTGAACACGGCCAAGGAGTTCAACGATCGGCTCGACTTTTCAGGCGTGGTGCTCACGAAGCTCGATGGCGATACGCGTGGTGGTGCGGCGCTCTCGATCCGCACGGTAGTCGACAAGCCCATCAAGTTCATCGGTACGGGCGAGAAGATGGAGGCGCTCGATGTGTTCCATCCCGAACGTATGGCCGACCGTATCCTCGGCATGGGCGACGTCGTCTCGCTCGTGGAGCGCGCACAGGAGCAGTACGATGAAGCCGAGGCGCGACGCCTACAGAAGAAGCTCGCCAAGAATCAGTTTGACTTCAACGACTTCCTCGGGCAGATCCAGCAGATCAAGCGCATGGGTAACCTCAAAGACCTCGCTGCGATGATCCCCGGCGTAGGCAAGGCGCTGAAGAATATCGACATCGACGAGAATGCGTTCAAGGGCATCGAAGCGATCATCTACTCCATGACCCCAGAGGAACGCACGAACCCCTCGATCCTGAACGGTTCGCGGCGCCAACGTATCGCCTCGGGCAGTGGCACGTCGGTGCAGGACGTAAACAAGCTCATCAAGCAGTTCGACGAGACGCGCAAGATGATGCGCATGATCACCACCGCAAAGCCGAGTAGCCGCATGGCTGCACCGTTCCGCAGGAAATAAACAGACACATATATAAATAGGTATAGAAGGATGGAAGAGCACAGCTATCAACTGATCGACGGCAAGGCCGTGGCAGAGCATATCAAAAAGGAATTGGCTGCTGAAGCAGAAAAGATCAAGCAGGACGGACAGAAGGCGCCGCACCTGGTTGCGATATTGGTAGGTCACGACGGAGGCAGCGAAGCCTACGTGGCCAGTAAGGTGAAGAACTGCGAAGAGATCGGGCTGCGCTCGTCGCTCATTCGCTTCGAGGACGACGTGACGGAACAGGCCCTCCTCGACAAGGTGCATGAGCTGAACGCTGACGACGATGTAGACGGGCTGATCGTACAAATGCCGCTGCCGAAGCATATCTCTTCGCAGCGCGTGATCGAGGCCATCGACTACCGCAAGGACGTGGACGGCTTCCACCCGATCAACGTCGGGCGTATGTCCATCGGTCTGCCGTGCTTCAAGCCAGCCACGCCCGCAGGCATTATCGAGTTGCTGCGCCACTATGAGATACCGACAAAGGGCAAACATTGCGTCATCTTAGGTCGCAGCAACATCGTCGGCAAGCCGATGGCGATGCTGATGATGCAGAAGGACAATCCGGGCGACTGCACCGTGACGGTCTGCCACAGTCGGTCGGAGAATCTGCGCGAGATGTGCCTCAGCGCAGATATCATCATCGCAGCACTGGGCGTACCGGAGTTCCTCAAAGGCGACATGGTGAAGGAAGGTGCCGTGGTGATCGACGTGGGTACGACGCGTGTGCCGAGCAGTGTAACCAAGAGCGGCTACCGACTGATGGGCGACGTGGCCTTCCATGAGGTGGCACCGAAGTGCAGCTATATCACCCCCGTGCCTGGCGGAGTAGGGCCGATGACGATCATCTCGCTGATGCGAAACACGCTTTTGGCAGGTAAGAAGGCCGTGTTCGGCAAAGAGGAATAATTCTCGGGGGCAGACTTTGCCAGTGTGAAAACTGGTATATCTTTGCGGCGCATTCCAAAAGGAAATGCGCTTTTATGGTGAGAGTGGCTCAGTTGGTTAGAGCATCGGATTGTGGTTCCGAGGGTCGTGGGTTCGAATCCCATCTTTCACCCTCCTCGTTTTTAATCTCTCATTTTGATTTAAGACCTCTTCTCCCCCATCGTCTATAACGCGATGAAGAGGTTCCTACAGTTTAAGCCTGTCGAAGTCCTCCTTCGGCAGGCTTTCTTTTTATTCGTACACCTCAAGGAAGACCGAAGTGTTATCCTTGACGACACACAGTCGGTCGACAGGATACAGATCGCCACTTCCCGCTCCAGACCCGCTCTACCCGGTGATTTTCTCTACTTTTGTTGCGAAGGAAACGGTATAACGTCTAACAAGATTCCATATATATCCACATATCATCATCCATAATAATTCAGGAAACCATGAATTTGATTCAAAGTATCGTAGATCGCGCAAAAGCGAACAAGCAGCGCATCGTCCTGCCCGAAGGCACGGAGGAGCGCACATTGGTGGCCGCCGATAGGCTCGTAGCCGACGGTGTGGCCAAGATTATCCTAATCGGCGAGCCCAATGAGATCCGCCAAGAGGCCGACCGACTCGGGCTGAAGCACATCAACGGGGCGCACCTGCTCGACCCCAAGAACCACGACAAGAAGCAGGCCTACGCCGATCTGCTGCTTGACCTGCGCCGTGCCAAGGGTATGACGCCGGAGAAGGCGGCTGTACTGGTGGAGGATCCGCTCTATCTGGCTTGCTTGATGATCAAGGCAGGCGATGCCGACGGCGAAATCGCTGGGGCACGCAACACGACGGGCAATGTGCTCCGTCCGGCGTTGCAGATTATCAAGACAACAAAGGGCATATCCTGCGTATCGGGCGCCTTCCTGATGTTCGTTAAGGATCCGTCGTACGGCCGTGAGGGCATACTGATCTTCGCCGACTGCGCCGTGTTGCCCGACCCGACTGCTGCGGAGCTAGCACAGATCGCTGTCTCGTCTGCGGCTACGGCGCGCGCTATGCTGGGCACTGAACCGCGCGTGGCCATGCTGAGCTTCTCGACGAAGGGTAGCGCCTCACACGAACGTGTGGACAAGGTGGCCGAGGCTACACGTCTGGCTCGTGAGCTGGATCCGACGCTGCAAGTGGACGGAGAAATGCAACTTGACGCCGCACTCGTGGAGCGTGTGGCAGCACTCAAGGCACCGGGTAGCACGGTGGCCGGACATGCTGACGTGCTCGTCTTCCCGTCGCTCGAGGCTGGTAACATCGGCTATAAGCTCGTGCAGCGTCTGGGTGGCGCCGAGGCTGTAGGCCCGATCCTGCAGGGTATGGCGGCGCCGGTCAACGACCTCTCGCGCGGTTGCTCCGTAGACGACATCTATCGTATGGTGGCCATCGCCTGCAACCAAGCCATCGCATTAAAAAACCAGAAATAGAAAGGAGACCGAAGGATTATGAAAACATTGGTATTGAACTGCGGCAGCAGCTCCATTAAGTACAAACTCTTTGACATGACCTCGGGCGAGGTGATGGCACAAGGCGGCATCGAGAAGGTGGGACTGCCCAAATCGTTCCTCAAATTCACGGATAAGAACGGCGAGAAGGTGATCCTCGAGAAGGATATCCCCAACCACGAGGTGGGCATCGCCTTCATCCTCGAAACGCTGACAGACGCCAAGTACGGCTGCCTGAAGAACTTCAAGGATATCAACGCCGTGGGGCACCGTGTGGTGCACGGCGCGGAGAAGTTCGCCTCCAGCGTGCTCATCACCAAAGAGCTGTTGGAGAAGGTCAAGGAGTGCACCGAGCTGGCACCGCTACATAACCCAGCCAACCTAGAGGGTATCGAGGCGATCGAGAAGATCATGCCGGGCACACCGCAAGTGGCGGTCTTCGACACCGCTTTCCACCAGACTATGCCCGACTACGCCTACCTCTACGCCCTGCCCTACCGTATGTATAAGGACTACGGTGTGCGCCGCTACGGCTTCCACGGCACGAGCCACCGCTACGTGTCACGCCGCGCGTGCGAGATCCTCGGCGTGCCTTACGAATCGCAACGCATCATCACCGCACACATCGGTAACGGCGCCTCCATCACGGCTATCAAGGGCGGCAAGTCGATCGACACGTCGATGGGTATGACCCCGACCGAGGGCCTGATGATGGGTACACGCAGCGGCGACGTCGATCCGGGTGCGCTGCCTTTCATCATGCACAAGGAGAACCTCGACGCCGATGGCTTGGCCGAGCTGCTGAACAAGAAGAGCGGCATGGCGGGATTCTCGGAGCTGTCGTCTGACATGCGCGACATCGAGGATGCTATCGCGGCTGGCAACAAGCACGCGGCCCTCGCCCTGGCCATCTACGACTACCGGATCAAGAAGTACATCGGCGCTTACGCTGCTGCCTTGGGCGGGCTCGACATCCTTGTCTTCACCGGTGGTGTGGGCGAGAATCAAGACTCGACACGTGCGGTGGTCTGCAGAAACATGGAGTTCCTCGGCATCGAGTTTGACGAAGAGAAGAATTGTGGTCTGCGCGGTCGCGAGGTGGTGCTCAGCAAGCCGAGTAGCCGCGTGAAGGTGCTCGTCGTGCCTACGGACGAGGAGTATATGATCGCTTCAGACACGCGCGAGATCTTGGAAGGGAAATAGCCTTTAACTGGAGGTTCTTGAGAGATTTTTCAGTGCTGCCGACGGAGGTGAGGAGAGCAAACTCACTTTCCGTCGGCAGTTTTATTACTGCTTCTTCCCCTCCTCTGAACGCCTTCTTTTCTTCCCTTGATAGAAGAAAAGAAACAAAAGAAGATCAAGGCACCAGGGGTGCCAGCCCATTTTGACCCCGGGTACGCGTTACCCTCTAACGACTCTGGGTGCCCGTAAAGAGGGCCCCTACTACCTACGGCCGCAAGGCCAAACTATCCTCTATATGCGAATAGATATTCTCACTGTGCTGCCGGAGATGATTGACGGCTGCCTGAACTGCTCCATCCTCCGCCGCGCGCAAGACCGCGGACTGGCCGAGATCCACCTCCATAACCTGCGCGACTACACGACGAACAAGTGGCGACGCACGGACGATTACCCCTTCGGCGGTGAGGCCGGCATGGTGATGCAGATCGAGCCGGTCGACCGGGCCATCTCGGCCCTGCAAGCTGAGCGCACATACGACGAGGTGATCTACACCTCGCCCGACGGCCAGCAATTTGACCAGCCGATGGCTAACCGACTCTCGCTGCTCCAGAACCTCATCATCCTTTGCGGACACTACAAGGGCGTCGATTACCGCATCCGCGAACACCTCATCACGCTCGAGATCTCCGTCGGTGACTATGTGCTGACGGGCGGCGAACTGGCCGCGGCCATCATCGCCGACGCCACCGTGCGCCTCATCCCGGGCGTGATCGGCGACGAGCAGAGCGCCCTCTCCGACTCGTTTCAGGACGGCCTCCTGGCCCCGCCCGTCTACACCCGACCGGCCGAATACAAGGGTTGGCGCGTGCCGGACGTCCTCCTCTCGGGTCACGAGCGACGCATCGCCGAGTGGCGCCTCCAGCAGGCCCAGGAGCGCACCGAGCGACTGCGGCCAGACTTGCTCAGAGAGGAGTAAGTCGATGCCCCCCAATACAATAGTTGTCGTGGCACTTAAAAGCGCTTTTCAACCCCGATTCAATAGTTGTCGAGGCACTTAAAAGCACTTTTCAACCCCAATTCAATAGTTGTATGGCCCTAAAAACGCTTTTTGGAGACCTTCGAAAAATAAAGAGGTGGAGGGAAGAGGAGTTCTTCGCATAAAAGGAGCGAGTGAAAGGGGTGGCAGTAAGGAGTGAAAGTAGTTGTAAATCCCCCCTTTGAGGAGCTGCTTGCACGAGCTCCTCAAGGGTGGTTATGCCTTATCCTACAAATGAGGACATAATTATCCCCGGGGTTCTGTATAAATTAAAGGCGATGCTTTCAAGAATGTTTTGAGTATGGGTCTTGGCAAGTCCCCGGTATCGACATCGTCCG
>CALHPT010000081.1 GCA_938036405.1 uncultured Tannerella sp. | reverse complement strand
ACAACCCCAACAACACGGCCGTGCTCAATAATTACGCCTATTACTTGAGCATCTCGAAGCCTGTCGGCGACCTCGATAAGGCCGAGCAAATGAGCGCTCGATGCATCAAGCTGGAGCCGAATAATGAGACGTATCTCGACACCTACGCTTGGGTTTTCTTTAAGAAGCAGAACTATTCTCTGGCGCTGATCTACATCCAAAACGCCGTCGGAAAAGACACCACGAACAACTCCGAACTGCTGGAGCACTTCGGCGATATCCTCTTCATGACCGGCGACAAGGCCAAAGCCGTCGAGCAATGGAAACAGGCGCGTGAGGCCGGGAATAAATCGAAGACATTGGCGCGGAAGATCGCTGAAGAAGCCTATGTGGAGGGACCGGAAGATGAGTCGGACGACGAATAGCTTGCGGGCTCTGGCCCTCCCGATCGTGCTCCTGGCGATGACGGTCTCGGGTTGTCGCACGACGCGTTCGACGGCCACAAAGACCGACATCGCCAGCGCAGTCTCCGAGGCGGAATACGTCCGTCAAGTCAGCCGATTGTCCACGCCCGACTATCGTACGCTCACGGCCTCGCTTGTCATCGAGATCAATCCCGATACGAAGGATGAGATGAGCTCCCGCGCCCGACTGAAGATAGTCCGCGGCGAGCGCTTACAAATCTCCATCACGCCGTTGGCAGGCATCGAGCTGTTCCGCGTCGAGGTGAGCCGCGACAGCGTGAAGATCCTCGACCGCATGGGCAAGCGCTACGCCGCCGAACCCATCGCCGAGATCATGAAGCAGATACCGGCTTATCTCCGCAACCAATACCCCTACGACTTCCGCTACGAGCACCTCGAGGCGCTCCTCACCAACCGCCTCTTCATGCCTGGTGGCGATGCGCTTGATATGGACCGCTTCAGCCAACAACGCCTCATTCTCGGCTACAGACTCTTCCGAACTCAAGACAACGAGAGGATGAGGTTTGACTTTACGACCGACACGCGTGCACGACTCACCACTACGGAGCTTATCTCTCCTTTCGCGGAGCTGAAATGGAACTACGCCGACTTTCAAACCGCCAGCGGTCGTCCTCGCCCCATGCTTATGGCGGTCGAGATAGACGATGTCCCTAAGCTCGAGATCCAGTTTAACAAAGTGGAGACGGACGTGCCCGTAGAAATGCACTTCCCCATCCCCGACAATTACAAACGCATTACCCTGAAACAGCTATGGAGAATGATCAGCCTCTAAAATCCCTCGGCCGACGCCTTGCCGCTGCCGCCCTTGCACTTTGTGTGGCCGGAGGCATGGCCGGGCAGAAGCAGTCGAAACAGCGACTCAAAAACCAACGCCAAAACGTCCGTACGGAGATGAAAAAGACGCGACGCCAGCTGGACGAAACTACCCGCACGGCCCGCCTGTCGGCCGAGCGCCTCAAGGAACTCACGCGACAAGTCTCGGAGCGCAAGCAGATGATCGATGGCCTCAACCGCGATCTTTCTGCCATCGACAGCCGCATCGCCACGGCCGACGCTGAGCTGAAGCGCCTCGAGAAGCGCCTTGACGAACGGAAAACGCAATACGCCACCCTGGTGCGCGCACTGCATGAGCGTTGCTCGGCGCAGAACAAATGGATCTTCTTGCTCTCGTCGGACAACTTCGCCCGCTTTCTTCGTCGCCTGCGCTACCTCCACGAATACGCTTCGTGGCAGAAGCAACAGGCGCTGACCATCGTCGACCGACAGGCGGAAATCGACGAGAAACGCGCCGCGTTGGCCTCCGTGCGTGGCGAGAAGTCAGACCTCTTAGAGGTCCGTTCAGCAGAGCTTCACCGGCTCAAAAATGCCGAGACGGAGCAGCGTACGGGCGTTCGCCAACTGGAGGAGCGTCGCGTGGATCTTACCCGCGACTTGGCTCGTCAGCAACAACAGGCCGACGCCCTCGATCGGCGCATCGAACTGTTGGCCTCTGCGGAGTTTGCCTCCGCGCCCACGAAGAACGCGGAGCAGACGGCGAAGAAAAAACGTCGCCAGCCGGATGCCCCCTCGAAGCAGGATCGCAAACTCTCGGACGACTTTGCCGCCAACCGTGGCCGCCTACCCTTCCCCCTCGACGGACGCTACAAGGTGGTTGAGAGCTTCGGCCGCCACCGCCATAAGCGTTGGACTTATGTTCGCACCACCAACAATGGCATCGACATCCGCACTACGAAAGGCACCGATGCGCGCGCCGTCTTCACCGGCACCGTCACGCGCGTCTTTGTCCTGCCTGGCTACAACTACAACGTCATCATCCGCCACGGCCGCTACCTCACCGTCTACGGCAACCTCGGCCGGGTCTACGTCAAGGTTGGCGATCGCGTGGCCACCCGCCAAGCCATCGGCCGCATCTATTCCGACGTCGAAAACCGCGACGAGACCGTGCTCCACTTCCAGTTATGGAAAGAAAAGCGTAAGCTCGATCCTGAGCTGTGGCTCGACTAAGGCTTCCGGTGTTTCGCGTGTCCGGTCAAAAAGTCAGATTAAGAGATCAGTCCCCAGTTCATTTTCCGACGGAAAAGCGAGCTGAGCCGATCGTGCAGCAGCTTGTGTTCGGGCTTTGTCAGGTCGGGATCGTTATCGAGTATTTTTTGCGCTGTCCGGCGGGCGCGTTGGAGGATTTCTCCGTCGTGTGCAAGATTGGCGATCTTCAGAAACAGCCCGTCGCCGCTCTGTTGCGTCCCTTCAAGGTCGCCCGCGCCACGCAGTTTAAGGTCTTCTTCGGCAATCTCGAAACCGTTGTTTGTCCGAACCATGATTTCGAGTCGCTTGCGTGTCTCGTTACTCAACTTGTACGATGAGATCAGGATGCAGTAAGACTGTTCGGCGCCACGCCCTACACGTCCGCGTAACTGGTGAAGCTGCGCCAGTCCGAAACGTTCGGCGCTCTCGATGACC
>CALHPT010000080.1 GCA_938036405.1 uncultured Tannerella sp. | reverse complement strand
GGTTGGGCCGTCGAGTTTGAGGATCCATCGGGCAACCGGTTAGGAATAACCGATTATAAAGCGTGACAAACCGTATCATCAGCAATCATTCGAAACAATCTTAATTCAATAGCTTATGCCCAGTTTATATTTAATCGTAGTGATCGCGGGCGTCCTTTTCGTGACGTTCGCATCGATCCTTTCGCGTTACAAACGCTGTCCGTCGGACAAAGTCCTGGTCGTTTATGGTAAAACCGGTCGCAACAAAGAGGGGGGCGTCAGCTCCGCACGCTGTATCCACGGCGGCGCCGCCTTCATCTGGCCCGTGTTTCAGAACTACGCCTTCCTCGACCTCACGCCCATCTCCATCGAGTGTAACCTGACCAACGCGCTGAGTAAGCAGAACATCCGCGTGGATGTGCCCTGCCGATTCACCGTCGGTATTTCCACCGAACCGGAGAGCATGACCAACGCAGCCGAACGACTGCTCGGCCAGAACACCCACAACATCCAAAACATTGCCACCGACATCCTCTTCGGCCAGCTGCGCCTCGTCATCGCCACAATGGACATCGAGGAGATCAACTCCGACCGCGACAAGTTCCTGGCCAACGTCAGCGCCAACGTCGAAGCCGAGCTGCGGAAGATCGGCCTCAAGCTGATCAACGTCAACGTGACCGACATCCGCGACGAGTCGGGCTACATCGAGGCGCTCGGTAAGGAAGCCGCCGCCAAGGCCATCAACGAGGCCAAGAAGAGCGTCGCCGAACAGAACCGCTTCGGTGAAATCGGTAAGGCCGAGGCCGACCGTGACAAAGACATCCGCATCGCCGAGACACTGCGCGACACACGTATCCGCACCTCCGAAGCCAACGCATTGGCGGTAGAGGGTGAGAACAACGCGAAGATTGCCATCGCCAACTCAGACGCCACCCGTCGTGAGAAGGAGGCCGAAGCGGCCCGTCGCGCCGTAGCCGCCGAGAAAGTACAGACGGCCAAGGCGCTGCAAGAGGCTTACCAGTCGGAGCGCGAGGCGGAAATGACGCGTGCTGAGCGTGAGAAGGCGACGCAGACGGCCAACGTGGTCGTGCCCGCCGAGATCGAAAAGGAGAAAGCCATCATCAACGCCGAAGCAGAGGCCGAGAAGATGCGCCGCATAGCCAAAGGTGAGGCGGACGCCATCTTCGCCAAGATGGATGCCGAGGCACGCGGTACGTACGAGGTGCTCACCAAGCAGGCCGAGGGTTACGACCGACTCGTCCGCGCCGCTGCCGGTGATCCGGACAAGGCCGTGCTGATGCTCATCACGGACAAGCTGCCCGAGCTCGTGCGCACGCAGGTCGAGGCCGTCAAGAACATCAAGATCGACAAGATCACCGTCTGGGACGGCAACAATGCCGACGGCAACGGCATGACGTCGACGGCCAACTTCATCTCTGGCATGATGAAGTCCGTACCGCCGCTCAACGACCTCTTCAACATGGCCGGCCTGAACCTGCCGACGTACCTCAAAGGCGCCGATCGCCCGACGATCCCCCTGCGCCCCACCGACGGCAAGTCGCCTGAGGCTACGCCGCCGGCGAAGAAGTAAGTCGGCAGCCCTTTCGGGACGAGAAAATAGACGTCCCACGAAGTGAACGGCCGGGTACCTGCGAGGCACATGCCTCCGGTACCCGGCCGTCTTTCTTTCCCGCCTCGATAGACCTATTCGATGTAGCGGATCTTCGACGCGTCGCGGGGTTTGGCCTCGGGCGACTCGTCGGGATAGCCGATGGCGATGGCGTAGAGCAGTTCGTAGCCGTCGGAGAAGGCCAGCTGCTTCAGATAGCTCGCCGCACCGGGGTTGCTCTTCAAAAAGCCCGCCGCACTGCCCAAGCAACACGTGCCGAGGCCCATCGACTGAGCGGCCAACATGATATTCTCGCCGAGGAGCCCGCAATCGATCCGGGCACTCTGCTCATCGCCCTTGCCAGCCACGAAAATCACCGTCGGAGCGTTGCGAAACATGTTGCGGAAGTCCGGATCCTCGACCATTTTCTGCACCCGCTCGTCGTCCTTAGCCGACTCGATAAAGACCTTCGTGACGCCGTCGATGAAGGCCTTGCTTTCCGTCACACGCACCTCCCACCGCTGCTCGTTCATGGCGTTCGGGGCGTTGATGCCGCAGTGCAGGATGACGTCCAACATCTCTTTCGGCACCGGTTCGGGCTTGTACTTACGCACGCTGCGGCGATCCATGATGGCGCGCACGACAGCGTTGTCCATCGGACTTTCGGTCGCAATCGAATCCGTGTCCGTTTCTGCGTCCACCTCCGCCGACTTGTTTTGGCATCCCGTCGTCATCGCGAGGGCAGCCAACATGCAGAGAGCGCACGCTCTCCACGTCCTGTTTGAATACTTCATTTCGTTTGTGCTATAAAAAAAGATGAGGGCACAGGCCCTCGGTTGTTATCGGTGAAATTTCCAGTTGGAGGAAGCCGAATGACAAGCCCGCCAACTG
>CALHPT010000079.1 GCA_938036405.1 uncultured Tannerella sp. | reverse complement strand
TTTGATGGTGGACAACGTGCTGTGGTGCAATCAGGTATGAAGGGGTTGCACACGCTGGCGGTGTTGCCTACGGGCGGCGGCAAATCGCTCTGTTACCAGCTGCCCTCACTAATGATGGAAGGCACGGCAATCGTCATCTCTCCCCTCATCGCTCTGATGAAGAATCAGGTAGACGCCATGCGCAACTTCAGTGAGGCGGACGGTGTGGCACACTTCATCAATTCGTCACTAAACCGCACCGCCATTGAGCAGGTGAAGCAAGACATCCTGTCCGGCCTGACCAAGCTACTCTACGTGGCACCCGAGTCGCTGACGAAAGAAGAGAACGTCGAGTTTCTGCGGCAGGTAAAGATTTCGTTCTACGCCGTAGACGAAGCGCACTGTATTTCGGAATGGGGACACGACTTCCGACCTGAATACCGTCGCATACGGCCCATCATCAACGAGATCGGCAAGCATCCGCTTATCGCTCTGACCGCCACAGCAACGCCGAAAGTACAGCACGACATTCAGAAGAACTTGGGCATGCTGGACGCTACGGTCTTCAAGTCCTCCTTCAATCGTCCCAACCTTTACTATGAGGTACGTCCGAAAGGCAAAGACGTGGATCGTGAGATCATCAAATACATCAAAGCCAACGAAGGCAAGTCTGGTATCGTTTACTGCCTTAGTAGGAAGCGGGTAGAGGAGTTCACTGACATTCTTTGCGCCAACGGCATCAAGGCCCTGCCCTATCATGCAGGCATGGACTCACAGGCACGATCGAGAAATCAAGATGCCTTCCTGATGGAAGAGGCTGACGTCATCGTGGCCACCATTGCCTTCGGTATGGGTATCGACAAGCCTGACGTGCGCTACGTGATCCATTACGACATACCCAAAAGTCTCGAGGGCTATTACCAAGAGACGGGGCGGGCTGGACGTGACGGCGGCGAAGGCCGATGCCTGGCCTTCTATGCCTACAAAGACCTACAGAAGCTCGAGAAGTTCCTGCAAGGCAAGCCCATCATCGAACAAGAGATCGGTAAACAATTACTGCTGGAGACGGCAGCCTATGCGGAGTCAGCAGTCTGCCGACGTAAGGTGTTGCTTCACTATTTCGGCGAGGAGTTTATGGAGGAGAACTGCGGCAGCTGCGACAACTGTCTCACGCCGCGCACGACCGTCGAGGGCAAAGACTTGCTGGTAATGGCGCTGGAAGCCATCGACCTCCTGCGTGAACGCTACAAGGCTGAACACATCATCGACTTCCTGCTGGGCAAAGAGACAGCCGACATCGTATCGTATCAGCAAAACGAGATGGAGCAATTCGGGGGCGGACAAGAGGAGGACGACAAGACTTGGAGTGCCGTCATCCGTCAAGCCCTCATCGCTGGCTATCTGACGAAAGAGATCGAGAACTACGGTACCCTCCGAATCACCCCCCAAGGGCGGGAGTTTATGGAGCATCCAACGTCGTTCCGCGTCGTTAAAGACAAGGAGTTTGAGGAAGAAGAAGGCGGTGACATACCGATGCGTGGCAGCGGTGCGAGCGCCGTCGATCCGGCCCTCTTCTCCATTATGAAAGACCTCCGGAAGAAGCTCTCCAAGCAGCTTGACGTACCTCCCTTCGTTATCTTCCAAGACCCTTCGCTCGAGGCTATGGCTACGACCTACCCTGTCACGTTGGAAGAGCTACAGAACATCCCCGGCGTAGGATCAGGCAAGGCCAAACGCTACGGGACGGAGTTCGTGGCCCTGATCAAGAAATACGTAGAGGAAAACGAGATCGAACGCCCAGAAGACATGCGTGTACGCACCGTGGCCAACAAGTCGAAGCTGAAAGTCTACATCGTGCAGAGCATCGACCGTAAGGTTGCCCTGGATGATATCGCTTCGTCTAAGGGATTGGAGTTTTCGGAGCTGCTTGACGAGATCGAGTCGATCGTCTACTCTGGCACGCGGATCAACATCGACTACTTCATTTTCGACGCCATCGACGAGGATCGCGTGGACGACATCTACCAATACTTCAAGGAGTCCACCACGGACGGCATGAAGGAGGCTATTGACGAACTCGGTAGCGACTACACCGAGGATGAGATACGGCTTGTCCGCATCAAGTTTCTCTCCGAAATGGCCAATTAGTGGGACTATCAATAACAATCAACCCAATCAACGATAGAATGAAAAGAAGGCTCTTATGGGTTGCCTTATGTTGCGCCATGCCCCTCAGCGGAGCGTTCGCACAGAAAAAGGCTGCTGACGACCCGACGATCATGACCGTGGCCGGGAAAGACATTCCCGTCTCGGAGTTCCTCTTCATCGCCCAAAAAGACAGTGGCGTGGACCTGAACAATAAGAAATCACTCGACGACTTCGTGACGCTCTTCAAGCACTTCAAGCAGAAGGTTGCCGCCGCCGAAGCCGCCCAGTACGATCAGACGGAAAACTTCCGCGACGAGCTACGCGACTACGAAGTGCAACTGCGCGCCGGACTCCTCTCCGACAAACGTGGCGAAGCCGAAGCCATCCGCAAGATCTACGAGCGGGGGCGAATGCTCCCTTCGTTCAGCGACATCGTCTTCCCCCTGCCCGAAAAAACGGTATCGAAAGACACCGTCGCCGTCTACCGCCGTGCCAAAGCGGCTTACGACCGCATACAACGCGGCGAAAGCTTCGACAAGGTGGGGCGCGAACTGGCTCCCGGACGCGAGGACGACTCCGTCTTCTTCGACCGTGTGGAGTACATCTACCCACTGCAGCTTATGAAGGCGCTCGAGAATACCGTCTTCGACATGAAGGTCGGCCAGATCGTGGGTCCGGTACGTTCTCCGGCCGGATTTCACATCATCCGCCTCGATCAGCTCACGCCCAACCCTGGACGCCGCCGCGTGGCCCATATCCTGATCGGTTCCGACGACGAACAGGCTGACACTGTCGCCCTGCTCCGCCGCGCCAATGAGGTCTACGACATGCTTAAAAAGGGCGAGGACTTTGGCTCACTCGTCAACGCCTACTCCACCGACGGACGCACACGCAACATCGGTGGCGTGCTGCCCTACTTCTCCCTCGGCGAGATGGTGCGCCCCTTCGAGGAGGCCGCCTTTGCCCTCAAAGACACGGGCGACTTCAGCCGCCCTGTCCGCACCCGCTTGGGCTACCACATCATCAAGCTGCTGGATAAGCGCCCCATGCCCCCTTACGAGGAAATGGAAAAGAGCTACTACACGACCATGCGCCAAGGCGACCGCAACTTCGAGCTCTTCAAGACGTATGACGACATGATGAAGCAGAAGTACGGCTACACCTTCTACCCCGAGGCCTACGAAGAGCTCCAGCGCCTTTGCGACAGCTATTTCCCGACCGATTCGGCCTTCAATAAGCAAGCCCGACAGATGCACAAGACGCTGCTCCGCATCCACGACACGGACATCCCCCAGAGCGAGTTTGCCGAATATCTCCGCCTCTACCCCTTCTCCACCAAAACCTATTCGGGCGACTTCATGAACGAGGTCTACCAGCTTTTCGTCCGCGACATCACGAACAATCTCGAGCGCCGCGAACTGGACGCCAACCACCCCGAGTTGGAAAAACTGATGCAAGAATATCGCGACGGCATCCTGCTCTTCAACATTAGCAACGAACGCGTCTGGAGCCACCCCGTCGAGGAGCAAGCCAAACTCGAAGCGGAGTGGATGAAGGAGCTCGATAAGAAGTATGAGGTCAAGATCAATCGCAAGGTGCTGAACAACCTCAAGCAGTATATCACGCCGACTAAGAAGTAACACCTCTTCGTTCGGGCGATGATTCTTACACCTCCCCCTTTTAAGGACAGGGCCCCCGCAGCGTCGGGAGCCCTGTCCCGTTGTATTTGATGGGCGCCTTAAAAGGTGAGCACACGCTGCGAGGCGAAGGGTGTGTCTTACTTTTCAAAAAGTAGCGCTGGAAGCTCAGAGTTCAGTGTCACTTAAAAAAAAGTAGCGCTGGAAGCTCTGGGTTCAGCATCACCCAGAAAAAAAATTGAACCCCACCGCCACCGTATATGTTTCAAGGTCATCGATTCGTTTCATTCATCAAACAAGATCCTCCATGCTTATGACAAAGAAGAACCTATCCCGACTGCTTCTGGGCCTCGCACTCTGCTGCGCTCTCACGGCCTGCAAAGGATCCGCCGTCAAAGAAGAAGCCGACACGCTGGTGCAGATCGACAAGTACACCCTGACCCGCAGCGAGGTGACGAAGATCATCCCGCAGGGCAGCTCGCCGGCTGACAGCCTACTGATCGCCGAGAATTATATCAAGAAATGGGTCACGGACGTGCTGATCTACAAGGTGGCCGAACGCAACCTCGGCAGCGGTGGTGAGGAGATCGAGCGCCTTGTGGAGGAATACCGTCGAGCCCTGCTCCGCCAGCGTTACCTCGACGTCATGGTGCACGACAAGCTCTCGGCCCAGATCAGCGAGAAGGACAAACAGGCTTATTACCGCGAGGACAGCCAGCGCTTTGTGCTCAAGACAAGCCTCATCCGCGGCCTCTTCGTCAAGGTGCCCGCCGATGCGCCAGGGCTGGACGATGTGCGCAAATGGTACCGCTCGGATAAGACTGACGCCGTCGAAAGTATCGAGAAGTACAGCCTCAGCAACGCCGCTGTCTATGAGTATTTCTACGACCGATGGGTGGATCTTGAAGAGGTGCTCCAAAAGATGCCCATTCAAGTCACGGACAAAGCCCAATTCCTCCGCACCAACCGCTCCATCGAAACCACCGACAGCACCTATTGCTACTTCCTCAACATCTCGCGCTACCTGAATGCCGGTAGCATCGCCCCCTACGACTATGCCCGGCCGGAGATCGAGGAGGCAATGATCAACCAGCGCAAGGTGGACTTCCTGCGCAACTTCGAGGATGAACTTTACCGCGACGCCGTCCGCAAGGGCGACGTGACGTTTTTTTACGACACCAAACAGGATAACAATAAGAAGAAGAAATGAAGAGAATAGCATGCTTGAGTCTGCTCGCTGCGAGCCTCACGGCCGCGGCTTACGGACAGGATAATGTGGTGGACGAAATCGTGTGGGTGGTGGGCGACGAGGCCATCCTCCGCTCCGACGTGGAGGCTCAGCGCCTCTATATGCAGAACGAAGGCCAACGCTTCGACGGCGATCCGTACTGCATCATCCCCGAACAGATCGCCATACAAAAACTCTACCTCAACCAAGCCAAGATCGACAGCATCGATGTGAGCGAAAGCCAAGTGTTGCGCGCCGTCGATCAGTGGATCACCATGGCCATCAATCAGGTGGGCGGACGCGAAAAGCTCGAAGAGTATTTCAACAAGAAGCTCTCGCAAATCAAAGAAGAGCGTAAGACCATGGTACGCGAACAGCAGATCGTGCAGGAAATGCAGAAGAAGCTCGTGGGCAAGATCAAGCTCACGCCCTCGGACGTGCGCCACTATTTCCAGAACGTGCCGCAAGACAGTCTGCCGATGATCCCGACCACCGTCGAGGTGCAAGTCGTGACCCTGGAGCCGAAAATCCCCTTCGAAGAGACAGACGCCATCAAGGCCCGCCTGCGCGACTTCACGGAGCAGGTGAACAACGGCAAGATGGAGTTTTCTACCCTGGCCCGACTCTATTCCGAAGATCCCGCGTCGGCCTCACGCGGCGGTGAGATGGGTTTCGTGGGCAAGTCGAGCCTTGTGCCCGAGTTTGCCAACGTAGCCTTCAACCTGACCGACCCGAAGCGCGTCTCAAACATCGTGGAGACGGAGTATGGCTACCACATCATCCAGCTGATCGAGAAGCGTGGCGACCGCATCAATTGTCGTCACATCCTGCTTCGCCCCAAGGTCTCCGACAAGGAGCTGGAGGATGCCACCGCCCGCATGGACTCCATCTATACGGACATCGAGGCCGGCAAACTCACCTTCGAGGACGCCGCCACCTACCTCTCCGCCGACAAAGACACGCGCAACAACAAGGGACTCATGGTGAATCAGAATTACGAGAGCTCGCATGCAGGCACACCGAAGTTTGAGATGCAGGAGCTACCGCAGGACATCAGCAAGGTGGTCTACGGCATGAAGCCGGGCGACATCTCCAAGCCTTTCCGCATGCTCACCGACAAGCAGCGCGAGGTAGCTATCGTCAAGCTGAAAGCACGCACCGACAGCCACCGCGCCAACCTGGCCGACGATTATCAGGTGATGAAGTCGATGGTGGAGAACCATAAACGCGAAGAGTTGCTCAACGACTGGATCACGAAGCAACAGAAGACCACCTACGTCCGAATCGCAGACGGATGGCGGAATTGCGATTTCAAGTTCCCCGGCTGGGTCAAGAAATGATGAAGGCCTCTCGGCAATGAATGAGCCTTTCCGACAGACTCCCAAACGTTCCCGCAAGGGACGGATGGCGCGATGGCTGGGTACGGGCTGGGGCATATGCAATACGCCCCTACCGGCCGTACGCCTCCCATTCGTCGCCTTGTTGTGCCTCTTCCTCGCGGCTACGATGCAGGCACAGACACCGGGCACGCCCTCCGGTAAGACGAAAGTCTTTCTGGAACACGCCGACGTGCAATCCTTCGACAAGGAGGTGAGTGCAGATCGGCAAGTACTCTCGGGCGACGTCCGCTTCCGCCACGACAACTCCTTCATGTACTGCGACAGCGCTTACTTCTACGAGGCCAACAGCTCGCTCGAGGCCTTCGGTGAGGTACGCATGGAGCAGGGCGACACGCTCTTCGTCTACGGCGACTACCTCTATTACGATGGCAACATCCGCCTGGCCAAGATGCGCGACAACGTGCGCATGGAAAGTGTCCGCGCCGACGGCTCCATCGTCACCCTCTTCACCGATAGCCTCAACTACGACCGCGTCGCCAACATCGGCTACTACTTCGACGGTGGAACGATCGTGGACGAAGCCAACGAACTCTCGTCCTACTACGGGCAGTATTCGCCCGCCACACGCATCGCGATCTTCAACGACAGCGTGCGCGTCTTCAACGAGAAGTTCACGCTCTACTCCGACACGCTGCAATACAGCACAGTGACCAAAGTGGCTACCATCCTCGGCCCCTCGGTCATCGTCTCCGACAGTGGAAACATCTACACCTCGCGCGGCTGGTATAACACCGTTGAGAACACCTCCCTCTTACTCGACCGCTCGCAGGTCACCTCCGGCAACCGTATCCTCATCGGCGACACCATCGCCTACGATCGCACAAGGGGGTTCGGTGAGGCTTTTGGTCGCGTCGTCCTGCGCGACACGACGGAGAAGATGATGCTCGAAGGCAATTACGGATCGTACGACGAGCGCACAGGTCATGCCTTGGCCACCGACAGCGCCCGCTGTATGGAGTATTCGCAAGGCGACACGCTCTACATGCACGCCGACACGTTCGAGATGATCACCATCGACTCCACCACCCGACAGGTGAAGGCTTACCGCGGCGTACGTTTCTTCCGCATCGACCTTCAGGGCGTCTGCGACTCGATGCAGTTCAACACCCGCGACTCCACACTCTGCCTCTATCTTGACCCGGTGCTTTGGAACGACCAGAATCAGCTCTACGGCGATACGATCGTTGTGCACATGGCTGATTCGACGGTCGACTACGTACACGTCATCCGCTTCGCCTTCTCCATCCAGCAGGTCGACACAGGGCACTTCAACCAACTCAAAGGGAACGATCTCAAGGCCTACTTTGAGGGGCGTGAAGTGCGACGTATTAACATCGACGGCAACGCCGAATCGATCTTCTTCCCTCTTGAGGACGACGGAAGCATGGTAGGCATGAACGAGACGAAGAGCAGCTATCTCACCATTTGGATCAAGGACCGGAAGATCGAGAAGCTCCGCCTCTGGCCCTCGCCACAAGGCACCCTCACCCCCCTGCCCGACCTCACCCCCGGACAGATGACGCTAAAGGACTTTCACTGGTACGACTATCTCCGCCCCAAAGACAAGGACGACATCTTCAGCACGGCTCGTCGCAAGACTGAAGACACCGCCCCCATCAAGCGCAGCGATAAGTTCCGCAGCATAGGAGGGAATTAAGAGTAACCCTGGTGTACCCAGAAAACTTATCCGGCGCCCCTCATCTCCACCTATTTTATAACCAATAACTAACAGCAAGACCGATCATGGGAATGTTTTCTTTCTACAACGTGCGCAAGCCACGCCAATTCGAGCACAAGCCCATCTATTGGGATCCCCGCAAGGAAAACCTCGAAAAGCGTATCCACAAAGTCAAGATGGAGATGGGCGTGGAAGAGACCGATTACGAACAATACAAAGACGCCATCCGCGGTAGCTTCGTGGAGGGTACACATCACCTAAAGAAGAGTAAGGATAAGGGCGACGATGCCCGCGACCGCCTCTATCGCAACATGCGACTCATCCTGTTGCTTGCCGTCCTGGCCGCCATCTATTGGTTCCTCTACCTCAGATAAGCCGAATCCCCAATCCCTACTACTCTAACTACCGCGGCCAAAGGCTGCATAACAATCAGGCGCCCCCTTCTGTGCGCCTTCACTACCTCTAACTACTCGGAATGAGCGACATCATTCATTTACTCCCCGACCACATCGCCAACCAGATAGCTGCCGGTGAAGTCATCCAGCGACCCGCCTCCGTTGTCAAGGAGCTGATGGAAAACGCCGTTGACGCCGGCGCCACACACATCACCGTCATCATCAAAGACGCCGGCCGTACACTCATTCAGGTGATTGACGACGGCAAGGGCATGTCCGAGACTGACGCCCGCATGGCCTTCGAGCGACATGCCACATCGAAGATTGCCGCCGCCGAAGATCTCTTCGCCTTGCGCACGATGGGCTTTCGCGGCGAGGCATTACCGTCTATCGCAGCCGTAGCACAGGTGGAGTTGCGCACACGAGTTCGCGGCGCCGAACTGGGTACGCGCCTCGAGATAGACGGCTCCGAACTGATCGACATCAGCCATGACGCCTGCCCCGAGGGAGCCATCTTCTCCGTCAAAAACCTCTTCTTCAACATCCCTGCACGGCGCAAGTTTCTCAAGTCGAACGAAACGGAGTTTCGCAACATCCTCTCCGAGTTCGAGCGCGTTGTCCTGGCCAATCCTTCCATCAGCTTTCGCCTGACGCACAACGAAACCGAGGTGATGAACCTGCCCGCCGGCCCACTGCGCCGACGCATTGTAGACGTCTTTGGCAAGAGCTTCAACCGACGCTTACTGCCCGTAGAGACGGAGACGTCGCTCGTCAAGATCGAGGGCTTCGTTGGGCGCATAGACGCTGTCCGCCGTCGCGGCTATCGCAACTACTTCTTCGTCAACGGTCGCTACATGCGCCACCCTTACTTCCACAAGGCCGTCACCCGCGCCTATGAGAACCTCACGCCCTCAGGCGAATTGCCCGACTACTTTATCTACCTCACGCTCGATCCCGCCGGCATCGACGTGAATATCCATCCGACCAAGACGGAGATCAAGTTCGAGAATGAGCAACCCATCTGGCAGATCCTGGCCGCGGCCGTCCGCGAAACGCTCGGCAAGTTCAACGCCGTACCCAGCATCGACTTCGATACCGAGGGCGCCATCGACATCCCCATCTATAACCCCGCACCCGACCGCACCGCCGTCCGACCGCCTACGGTGGAGGTCAACACACGCTACAATCCTTTCCATACCGCGCCCCTCGCCCCCGACCGTAACTGGGAAAAGCTCTATCAGGACTTTGAGCGCGACGGCCAACCAGCCCTCCCCGAGGTAGACGCGCCCACCGACGCCCTCCCTCCGACGGACGTATCCACGCCCACCCCCCTCTTCTCGGACGCCACCCCGGCTGCCTCCGCACCGTGCTTCCAATACAAGAACCGCTACATCCTCACCACCCTCAAGTCGGGCCTGGCCATGATCGACCAGCACCGCGCGCATGTGCGCATCCTCTATGATCGTTATATCCGCCAAGTGCGGAGCCGCACGGCCGTATCTCAGCAAATGCTCTTCCCCGAGTTGGTGGAGTTTACCCCCACCGAGGCATCGCTCCTCCCTTCGCTTCTTGACGACTTGCATCGGCTGGGCTTTGAGCTGAGCCCGATGGGCGGTAATAGCTATTCGGTGACGGCCATCCCTACGGGCCTGCGCGACGTAAAGGCATCGGAGCTGCTGAAGGAGTTGGTGGACGGCGCCGCAGACACGGTCGATGCCGTGGACGACGAGATGGCCGAGACCTTAACGCTCTCTTTGGCCCGATCGGCTGCCATCCGCCCCGGCCGCCCACTCTCGACGGAGGAAATGGAGGAGATGGTCGCCACACTCTTCTCCACCGAGTCGCACCGCATCACGCCAGACGGCAAACCGGTACTGATCCTCCTCACCGACGACGAGCTGGCTACACGATTCAAGTAAGTTCGACGGAAGAATGAGGCTCCTAATCCCTGAAGAATGCCTTGGATAGAGCGCTGTAACGACCAAAGTGCTTTTAGAAATGCCCCGCGGGAGTCCCGCAAACGCCAAAACATTTGCCGCGAGACTTGCGGGAGTCCCGCAAACGCCAAAGCATTTGCCGAGAGACTTGCGGGAGTCCCGCAAACGCCAAAGCATTTGTCGCAAGACTTGCGGGAGTACCCGCAAACGCCAAAGCATTTGCCGAGAGACTTGCGGGAGTACCCGCGAACCCCAAAGCATTTGCCGAGAGACTTGCGGGAGTACCCGCGAACGCCCAAACGTTCTTTTTCCCCGTTGCGAGA